>PBYL01000111.1 GCA_002729595.1 Thalassovita sp.
AAACAGTAATGGCATTAACCGGGCTAGATAATAAAGCTTTAGATACCATTACTACCGTGTTTTCGTGTGATAAGTCTATGGTTGGTTGCCATAATCACGTATCGCCATTAAATGTTTTTGGCTCAATACAGCATTCGTGCAACCCTTTCTACTTTAAAGCCCTTAGAAAAATTATTCTAACTGGTAAAAGCAGCGATCAAAGAGAAGATACTAGAATAGGCTTGCAAGCTTGGCACGATAAACTTGGCGAGTTTGGGCTTGGTCATAAAACTGGAGTTGATTTACCCTTCGAAAAAAATGGATTAATCCCTTCTCCAGCTTATTACGATAAAAACTATTATATAAAAGAGTGGCGCTTGCCGAATGTCTATTCAATAGGTATCGGACAAGGCGAGGTATTAGTAACTCCTGTTCAACTTGCAACGCAGGCATCTGCTATTGCAAACAGAGGTTGGTACTATACTCCTCACTTAGTAAAACAAATTGGCGATAGTACTTTACAGTACGACAGACATGTAGTAGACATTGAAAAAGCTTATTTCGATTATGTAGCTAGAGCAATGTCACAAATTTACACAGCTAGTCTTGCAAAACACCCAGATATCGTAATTTGTGGTAAAACAGGAACAGCTCAAAACCCACATGGTGAAGATCACTCAGTATTTATGGCTTTTGCACCATTAGAAAACCCTAAGATTGCAATTTCTGTTTATGTAGAGAATGCAGGTTTTGGTGGTAGCTGGGCAGCACCTATTGCAAGCTTAATGATTGAAAAATACCTAAAAGGAGAAATTGATCAGAAGCGTGTATGGCTAGAAAATTATGTTTTAGCTGGTGATTTTATGGATGTGCAGTAACTTTGCATCAACGCTAAATACTAATCCGCATACAATCTAAGTAAGCTTGATTTCATTTACTAGCCAACAAATAAAACAATATGCAAAACAATTTAATAAGATTTTTACTTATATTATTAGTACTGAGTGCCTGTAAATCAAATCAGATCGCTAGTAACGCTCCTTTTTCAGATGATATTAACATTTATAGGGTAAAACCCGTAATAGAAGATACAACTGTTAATGAAAATCAGAATACTTCTCTAGCAAACACAGACGAAGTAAAAGAAAAACCAGCTCCAAATCCGGAACTAGATATTAATTACGACTTAGACCAATCGGCAGTTCTTCTAGCGCAGAGAAATCAAAGAATCTTAGAAGAACAGGGTATTGTTGGCTATACTATACAGGTTTACTCAGGAACCAGCCGGGGTAAAGCCGAAGAAATAAGAGATGAGCTTTTGGTAAGATTTGATGAAAAAACCAAAAGAGGATATGACAGACCCAATTACAAAGTAAAAATTGGTGAGTTTCTTAATAAGATGGAAGCTTACGAACTTTTTCTTTTATTAAAAGACGACTACCCACAAGCTTTAATTATCCCGGATATGATAAAAGTAGATATGGATAAATATCTGCTACAAAGTGACAAAAACCGCTAATAATCACCATTATTTTTGGAATTATCAATTTTTTTTATTCATTAAATTAACGAATTATTAACATAACCGGGGAATTTCGGTAGAAAAAATAAACCATATAAGTATTATGCTCAAAGAAAACTTTCAAGAATTCGAGAATCAAGAGGTAATAGACTCAGTAGTGGACCATCTTAGAAGAAAAGGTTTTGACAAAATTAAAGTAGATGCTGGAGAATTTGACAGACCGTCTACTCTTACAAGAAGAGAAACCGGAGAAGAATTTGTTCCAAATATCACAGCTTTTAAAGGTGCAGGAAAATGCTACTTTGAATTTGTGGAAAGAAAGAAGCAAGTACAGAAGAAATTGATAGAAAAGTGGAGTTTATTATCAGCGTTTGCTTCTTTTAAAGAAGGCAAGTTGTTTTTAATCGTTCCAAACGGTAAGCTTAGTTATACGCAAAGGTTATTGAAAAATAACGACAATATAGATGCTGATATAATGCCTCTAAAAATAATTCAATAAAAGATAAAGAAGGGTTTAACTTAGTTAAACCCTATTTTTTTTCCTTCCCAGCCGTTTTTATCCATATCTTCAACAGCATCCATTACTTTATCTTTAAGCTTTTCTTTAAATACATCAAGTCTTTCACCTAGTGCTTCGTCTGCACTACCAATAATTTGAGCAGCAAGAATACCAGCATTTCTGGCACCATCTAAAGCCACAGTAGCAACAGGAACACCAGCAGGCATTTGCAAGATTGATAATACAGAGTCCCAACCATCAATAGAATTTCTAGATTTAACAGGTACTCCAATTACTGGAAGACTAGTTAAAGAAGCAACCATACCAGGTAAGTGTGCAGCACCACCCGCACCTGCGATTATAGCACTAATGCCATTATTTCTGGCATTCTTAGCATATTCAAACATACGTTCGGGAGTTCTGTGTGCAGAAACAATTGTAACCTCAAACTCCACTTCTAATTCTTGTAATACATTTGCCGCCTCAGCCATTACCGTTAAGTCTGACTTACTCCCCATTATAATTCCTACTTTTCCCATTATACCTTCAATTTTTGATGAAAATATGATTAAATAAATATTTCTTATTGTAAATTTTATATCAGATTTCGCATTAAAATCCAATTACCTTGCAAAGGTATGCTGTTATTTAACAAATTAAATCTTATTTTGGCTATAATTATCTGACTATAACACATGATATAGAGAATAAATTTATATGGAATTAACTCCAGAAACTATAGAAATCATTTTTGGTTTTTTAGTTATCATGGTCGCTTCTGATAGGATATCACATTACTTCCCAAAAATAAAGCTACCTCTGATTACAGGTTTGCTTATTACAGGAATAATCACCGGCCCATACATTCTAAACCTAATACCAAAAAGAGCTTCACACGACCTTTTATTCATTAATGAAACAGCACTGGCTTTTATCGCTTTTGCCGCTGGAGCAGAACTTTACCTAAAAGAGCTCCGCAGTCGCTTTAGAAACATCGTTTGGATGACTTTCGGGCAGTTTGTAATCACTTTTGTCTTAGGTGCTTTTGCCGTTTACTTTTTAGCAGACTTAATCCCATTTATGCGAAATATGGGGCATGGCAGTAAAGTCGCTATTTCTATATTAGCAGCTACGATATTTGTGGCACGTTCACCATCTTCTGCTATTGCTGTGATAAATGAAATGCGTGCTAAGGGACCATTTACGCAAACATCATTAGGAGTAACTGTACTTAAAGATGTTCTTGTAATTATTCTCTTTGCAGTTAACTTCTCGTTGGCAGGTGCATTTATAAGCGATTTGCCCTTCGATATGATGTTATTTGGAGTGTTGGTCGCAGAGTTACTTCTATCTGGTTTTATTGGGTATTCACTCTCAAAAGCCATAGAGTTAATTCTAAAAACACGTTGGCTTATACAGTTAAAAGCAATACTGCTTTTGGTTTCAGGCTATTGTATTTACTTACTTTCTCACCTCATAAAACATTATACACATCTACATTTCCATATAGATGTACACCTTGAACCTCTACTTATTTGTATTATCGCCAGTTTCTTAATCACTAATTACAGTAAAAATAAAGCTGAGTTTTTTAATATCATTCATAAAACTGGCCCTCTTGTTTACATAGCATTTTTCACACTTACAGGCGCTACTATGTCACTCGATATTTTAGCTAAAGTATGGACAATTGCCTTGTTACTTTTTGCTGTGAGGCTTATTTCTTTAATTATTGGTGCATTTGTAGGTGGAACTTTGGGTGGTGATACATGGAGCATAAATAAAATTAGTTGGATGCCATATGTAACACAAGCAGGTGTAGGGATTGGTTTAGTAACAGAAATTGCCAATCAGTTTCCAGATTGGGGAAATGAGTTTGCCACTCTATTAATTTCAGTAATTGTACTCAATCAAATAGTTGGTCCTCCATTGTTTAAATGGGCTATTGTGCACTTAAAAGAAGATCACGTAAAAGCTAGTGGGCAACACTACGAAGGTGTAAGAGATGCCATAATTTTTGGCTTAGAAGGGAAATCTGTCGCTCTGGCGAGGTTACTTAAAAAAAATGGCTGGGAAGCAAAAATTGTTACTACCATCTCAAACCTAGATTTAGCCAATACTTCTGATGTAGATATTAGAATTGTACCTGCAATTACTAAAGAGGTAATGGATGAGTTAGAAGCTGATGAAACTGAGGTAATTGTTACCATGCTTTCTGATAAAGAAAACTATCGTATCTGTGAACTAGCTTATGAGCATTACGGCACAAAAGATTTAATTGTAAGAATAAACGATCGGAAAAATCTAGATCACTTCCATAAACTTGGCGCAAGAATAGTTGATCCTTCTACAGCCATTGTAAGTTTAATGGATCAGTTTGTAAGATCTCCAACAACTACTTCTTTGCTATTGGGTATGGAAGAAGGACAAGGTACTGCTGAGATTGAAGTATCTGACCCGCAACTTCACGGAGCATTTTTAAGAGATTTAAGACTACCACCAGATACAATTATCCTTTCTATAAGAAGAGGAAATCAGATAATTGTTTCACATGGTTATACTCGCTTGAGGCTGCAAGATTTAGTGAACGTAGTAGGCTCAATGGAAAGTTTAGAAATAGTGAGATTAAGATTTGAGAAAGGATAATCTCAACCTCACTATTCAATTTTTCTTATTTCAATTTAGAAAAATAAGCTTCTAATTCTTTGATCTCATAATCAAAACCACCTGAAAGAATAGGAAAACGGCACCAAGTTTTAGGATCAAGGTTTTTATCGTCTAAATGAAATGATGGCGCATAGCGCTCTCTTTTCCATTGATTTCGGCACCATAATCTATAAAACCTAATAACCCAATCTTTCAATTGCAATTTTTCATACTGAGGGAATTGATTAAGCAGCAATTGAAAACTTTCTAAAGGCATTTTTTTATCTCTAATAGCCGCTTCTTCAATAGCATCCAACAAATCATATGGCATAAGATCATCTTCATCTGTTTGTTTAGATTCTGCTGGCCTAAGCTCGGCGGTTGGTTGCTGCTCATTTATCGCCTTTAATGCAGGAATCTTAATTTCTCCCTGAATCCCTTCGTTTTCAAGCCACCTTAACCAACTTCTCAAAAATGCTTTGTCAATTCCGGCAATAGGGCTTAAACCACCACTGGTATCTCCATCCATAGTCGCATAACCTACAGCAGCTTCAGAACGGTTACTTGTTGATAGAAGCAATGCTCCATTGATATTTGCCAACATCCAAACACTTGGGGCGCGAACCCTCGCTTGTATATTTTGGAGTGCAATATCGTCGGTTTTCCAACTTAAAGACCTACCAAGTTTTTCAGAAATAATATTGGAGTAGCCTTTAAATATTTGATTTACATCCAATTCAAAATGAGTCGCATTAATTGCTTTTGCCAAGCCTGAAGCCGCATTTCTAGTAACACTTCCACTATTTTCTGTAGGCTGATAAGCTGTAGTAATCATTCTAGCAGCAATTTCTTCTGCGGTTTGGCAATGTTGAATTTCCTTAAAATAACCCAACTTAGCTTTAAAACTCTCTAATCCTATACTCTCTATTCCGAACCTAATCATCATAGAACAAATAGAAGCTATAGCAGCAGAATCTGCACCACCACTCAAAGAAATTACAAAGCCCTTAGAATAGCTTTTACGCATATAGTCAAATAAGCCCAAACTTACCGCACGCGTAAACTCTTCTTCTTTTATATGTGGACTTGCTTCCCAAGGTTTATCTTCATTTTCAGATTCTTCTGGTAAAATTTCAGGAAAGCTAAAATCCGATTCTACACAAATATCTGTGAGGTCTGTAAACTTAAACTGTACACTACTTTGCGCTTGTTTCACTCTGTTATCTTCAATATCAACAACAGCAGCAGTTAGTCTCACATCATCAAAAATCAACCTTTCTCCAACAGCTTTTAATTCTCCCACACTCGCTATTAGCGTTCCTGCATCGTAAATGGCTCTACCGGCTTCGTTACCAGACATGTTCGCATATACATAAGCACAACCAAATGCTCTGGAACCTTCTAGCACAAATCTTTTTCTAACTTTCAGTTTATCAAATGCAAAGTGGCTAGCACTTGGGTTTAAGATAATATCTATACCATATTTATGAAGTTTAACTCCCGGTCTGCTAGAAACCCAAGCATCTTCACAAACTTCAAAGCCAATTTTAATATCTCCTAGTTTAAAGAAAATATCTCCGAAAGGATAAGTCTTCTCTCCTATCTTAATTTTAGAAACATTATTTTCTGGCCATGGAGTAAACCATCTTGGCTCATAATGTATGCCGTCTCCTGGAAGGTATTGCTTAGCAACAAAACCAAGAATCTCCTTATTTGCTATTAGACAAACTGTATTGAAAATATGATTCTGATACATTACTGGCAAACCGACTGAAACCACCATATTTTCAGTTTCAGGTACAATTTGCTCAAGCATTTTTAAAGCTGTTGCATGAACTCCCGGTGCATAAAAAGCATCTTCACAACCATAACCAGTAATACATAATTCTGGCAAACAAAGAATAGTTACTTTTTTAGCCCTTCCTATTTCTATTGCATCTAATATATTTTTCAGATTATGCTCCCAATGAAGTGGAATCTGATTAAGTGTTACTCCCCCTAGTTTTATGAGCTTCATGTAAAATTATTTACTAATGAGATTGATAACTGATGAAAAAATATTTAAAAGGTATTATTTAACTAACAACAAGTATAAGTAAATAATCCTTGTTCATCTTGTTAAAAAAATTGATGTATAGATACAAAGAAAGGGGGATTGAGTAAATTTTTTAGATAAAAAAATAAAATTTTGATAAAGAGGGTTTACCTTTTTTTTATCTGGATATAGATACTATGAAAATACGATCATAATAAGTAATGTTTGGAGACAGTCCCCTGCTTTTGGCAGGGGATTGTGTATTTATAAGGGTTTGTATTTTTATGATTGAATCTTGATTAACCTTCAAAATTGAGGTATAAAGTAACTTTGTGGGTAGTTACTCTATCGAGGTTATTTGTGTAAATATTATCGTTAGACTTTAACATGTTTATTAAGCCATGAGAAAAGCGTAACTCTGGAGCGAAGTTAAAGAATTGCATATAAGAGTCGAGTCCTATACCGTAAGATACTTCCAGATTATAATTGTTTAAGCCTAAGTTTCTCGGATCTTCTCCTCCTTTCTTTCCACCAACACCTACCGCACCAGTTAAACCACCGATTAGGTAAAATCTAGAATTCTTCCTTCTTAAAGACTTATACTTAAACATAATTGGCAACTCTAAAAAAGTAGTCGCATTATCGATTTGTACTAACTCTGTTGAACCTTCAGAGAGATCACTTCCATCTGAACCCGACACCTGATCAGCATCAAAAGAATAGTCTACAGAATGCGCATAGAAGGATACATTTGGCAGCAAACGAATATCCCATAGTTCATTTCCTAGAGAGTAGTTTACAATAAAACCTAATGAGAAACTCATATGTCTATTAGGAGATATTGCTACCACGCTATCTAAACCCTGAGCAAAATGTTCAGAGTATGTTGCATTAAGGTTAGAAGAGAAAATACCAATCTGGAAACCATAGTGCATCTTCTTACTATCGTAATTCATCCTCCTAAGTGTAACAGTCCTATTATTTGACTGAGCAAATAGCTGAGTGGAAGATGCTATTACAATTAAAAAGATAACTAATCCGGTTACTTTTTGGCTACGTAAATTGAACTTATCCCAAATGTTAAAGGTCTGCATTTTACTGATTTATAGCCTAACTTATCCAACTTGTCTGTAAAAGCTTTTCCGTATGGAAACTCCTGAACAGATTCAGGTAAATAGGTATAAGCGGCTTGGTCCCTAGAAATAATTTTGCCAATTAAAGGCAAGATGTTTTTAAAATAGAAATTGTAAAGTTGCTTATAGGGAAAAACGGTTGGTTTAGAAAATTCAAGTACAACTAAAGTGCCATTATCTTTTAGAACTCTTTGTATCTCAGAAAGCCCTTTTTCTAGGTTTTCGAAGTTTCTAACGCCAAATGCCACCATTACAGCATCAAATGTATCATTTTTAAAAGAAAGATTTTCAGAATCGCCTAATTGAAGCTCTATTTTATCATCTAGCTTAAGTTTCTTTAACTTTTTTCGGCCATACTCCAACATCCCTTCTGAGATATCTACACCAATAATTTTTTCTGGCTTAATAGACATGGCCTCTATCGCAAGGTCACCAGTTCCTGTTGCAACATCCAAAATTGTCTTTGGCTTTTCAGCTTTTAAAATTTTAATAGCTGTTTTTCGCCAATAAATATCGATTCCCATACTTAAAAAGTGATTTAAGAAATCGTACTTATGAGAGATATTATTAAACATCTCAGCGACTTGCTGCTTTTTTCCTGATGCCGCTTCTTTATAAGGAACTACTGCCATTGTTTTAGTTTTTATATTGCCAACTTATCGTTCGCATAATTGGTTTTAATTTCAGGCACTCTTTCAACAAGAGTTTAACAAATTAGGTTTCTATTAATCTCACCTAATTTGTAGAATGCAAATTTGCTAAAATTTCTTTAGATCAACTAATCAGTATTTTTTAGAATATCCCAAAAATGAAAAAAGACAGACTAAGCAGCCTGTCTTCCTTAAATTTATATTTTCATGAATTAACAAAATTCATCAAAAACAGCTTTTAAGTGATTCCCAATCATTTCAGCAGAACGACCTTCAATATGGTGTCTTTCTACAAAATGAGCCAGTTTTCCATCTTTAAATAATGCGATAGATGGAGAAGATGGAGGATATGGTAATAAAAATTCTCTTGCTTTTGCAGTTGCTTCGAAATCTACACCTGCAAATACTGTAGCTACAGTATCTGGTTTTTTATCAGATACTTCTAAAGCATATAAAGCTCCTGGTCTGGCAGTACCTGCCGCACAACCACATACAGAGTTTACAACTAATAAAGTAGTTCCTTCTTCTTTTTC
>PBYL01000112.1 GCA_002729595.1 Thalassovita sp.
CGAAGGACAAGATGTAATCGATGTCCGTACGTTAGGCCAACACGGTTATTTCACGTACGACCCAGGTTTTATGGCGACAGGATCTTGCGAGTCTTCAATTACCTATATTGATGGCGCTCAAGGTGTGTTATTACACCGCGGTTTCCCTATTGAAGAGCTGGCGCGTGACGCAGACTACTTAGAAGTTTGCCACATGTTGCTTCACGGTGATGCACCAACAAAAGAACAGTACGAAGAGTTTAAAGAGACAATTACTCGTCACACCATGGTACATGAACAAATTAACATGTTCTTCCACGGTTTCCGCAACGACGCACACCCTATGGCAATGCTATGTGGTACCGTTGGCGCTATGTCTTCGTTCTATCACAGTGATTTAGACGTTTCTAATGAAGAGCAGCGTATCCGCAGCGCTCACCGTCTAATTGCTAAGATGCCTACCCTTGTCGCTATGTGCTACAAATACAACGTAGGTCAGCCATTCGTTTATCCACGTAACGATTTAAGCTACGCAGCTAACTTCCTGAACATGATGTTCTCTGTACCAGCAGAAGAATATCAAATCAGCCCAGCTGTTGAGCGCGCAATGGACCGTATCTTCACGCTACACGCAGATCACGAGCAAAATGCGTCAACGTCTACCGTTCGCCTTGCTGGTTCATCTGGTGCTAACCCGTACGCATGTATCTCTGCTGGTGTTGCTTCATTGTGGGGTCCTGCTCACGGTGGTGCAAACGAAGCTTGTCTGAACATGCTTGAAGAAATCGGTACTGTAGACCGCATTCCTGAGTTTATTGCACGTGCTAAAGACAAGAACGATCCGTTCCGTCTTATGGGCTTCGGTCACCGCGTTTACAAAAACCACGACCCTCGTGCAACAGTAATGCGTGAAAGCTGCCACGAAGTATTAAATGAACTTAACGTAAAAGATCCACTTCTAGAAGTTGCTATGGAACTTGAAAAAATTGCGTTAAGCGACCCATACTTCGCAGAGAAGAAACTGTTCCCGAACGTTGATTTCTACTCAGGCATCGTGCTTAAAGCTATCGGCATTCCAACTAACATGTTCACGTGTATCTTCGCTCTGTCACGTACAGTAGGCTGGATCTCACATTGGCATGAGATGATGAGCGACCCTAAACAGAAGATTGGTCGTCCTCGTCAGCTATACACTGGTCACAGCCAGCGTAAATACACGCCAATTAAGTAATTAGTCAGGTAATACTGAACCTAGAACTATGCTTAATAGTAAAAATAGCGCCTATATGGCGCTATTTTTGTTTTTACACTTCTACTACAAGGAACACTAATGCCCTATTCTGCTGTCTTTTTAGGAATTGCCGGCCTTATTCCTTTTATCGCTATGCCTTTGGCGTATCAACTTAATTTATTACCATTAACCCAAAGTGCAATTTACTTCGTTCAGTATTCAGCAGTGCTGTTATCGTTTTTTGGTGGTATTCATTGGTGGGATTCAATAAGCAACCAACGCTATGACAAACAAATGTTAATCGCGATGTTGCCAACCATTATTGGATGGCTGTGCTTAGTATTCTCACACGATGTAAAAGTATTTGGCGTATTATCGCTTAGCTACGTCGCGGTATTAATCTATGACAAGTTCACTTTGAGCCTGCCTAAAGAACAAGTCATTAGTTACATTAGCTTAAGAATGGGACTAACCAGCGTTGTTGTTATCTGCCACGCGTGGATGATTTACCTACTTGTATAATCTTGATTAGGCTAGCGCACAGTGTTCTTGGTTTAGGAACCTATCGCAGTTCTTTTGTAGCGCTAGTGGTTAGTGAAATACAATCACTACTGAAATGGACTCACGATTAGAATTCACTTGCACAAAAGGTTACGCATAACCATCTTAAAACTTTGATTTATAAACATTATCGGTTGTAAATTTTCATTAAGAAAAAAGGCGATAATATTTCAATATTATCGCCTTTATTTATTTGGCTTTCTTCGTTCGAAACGAAAAATGCCAACACTATTCTGAGCGAATAAGCGAAAGTAACTCTTCTGTTTTCTGCTCCATTAACGCAATGTCGCCTTTACTTTCTACATTTAAACGAATAACTGGTTCAGTGTTCGATTTACGCAAGTTGAAGCGCCATGTATCGAACTCAAGACCCAGGCCATCGGTAGTATCAACGACACTGGCAAGAGGCTGGTATTTGCTCGTCACTCGCTCTAAAGCGGCGTCAGCATTTTTTAGCTTACTGTTAATTTCACCTGAAGAAGGGAACGCCTCTATACGCGCTTTTACCATACTCGCGAGAGTTTGCTTCTTAACGCATACCAATTCGGCAATCAGTAACCATGGAATCATACCTGAATCACAGTAAGCAAAATCTCTAAAGTAATGGTGCGCGCTCATTTCACCGCCATACACTGCATCTTCTTTGCGCATACGCTCTTTAATAAATGCATGCCCTGTTTTAGATTTAATAGGAGTACCGCCTGCGTTCGCTACAATATCTTCCGTGTTCCAGTATACGCGAGGATCATAAATGATTTTGCTATCGGTATTTTTCTCAATGAAGGCTTCAGCTAACAAGCCAACAATATAATATCCCTCAATGAATTCACCGTCCGCATCAAATAAGAAACAGCGGTCAAAGTCACCATCCCAGGCGATACCAAAATCGGCGCCAGACGCTTTAACTGCATCGGCCGTATCAGCGCGATTTTCAGGCAGTAATGGGTTGGGTATACCGTTAGGAAATTTACCATCCGCATTGTGATGTACTTTTATAAATTCAATCGGTACGCCCCGCGCAATCATTTCTTTTTCAATGGCGTCTAATGCTGGCCCAGCAGCACCATTACCTGCGTTAACTACTACTTTTAATGGCGTGAAATTATTTAAGTTAACGTAAGAAAGCATGTGAGAAACATAGTCGGACATACAAGACTTAACCGCATATTTATCGGTTTCAGAAAGCTTCTCTTTTTTTACATGAGCCGTACCATTAAAGAATGCTTCCGCGTCAATTATCGCCCCCTCTGTGTAGTGGGATAATCGCTCTGACACGTAGCTTTCTTCCAATGCTTCCGCTTTATCTTTAATTGCATTTAAGCCAGTGTCACCACTGATTGGTATAGAACCCGCTTTAACCAGCTTCATGCCGTTGTAATTAATAGGGTTGTGGCTTGCCGTGACTTCAATGCCACCATCAACACCAAGATGCTTTGTAGCGAAGTAAATTTCTTCTGTTCCCGCCATGCCAATGTCAGTCACTGTTGCACCAGCGTCAATCAGCCCTGCACTTAACGCTAACTTTAGAGGTGTAGAGGTAAGACGCACGTCACTACCAACAACCACCGTCGTGGCAGCTAGTTCCTTAGCAAACGCATAACCAATTCGGTAAGCTACCTCTTCTGTTAGCTGTGAATTTAATTCGCCGCGAATGTCGTATGCTTTAAAGCAGGTAATTGGGGTTGCCATCTAGATCAAAATTCCCTGAGTTTTAACTATATGTAATTACTAGAACACCTTTTACAAACGACAGACGCATGCACGCCCTTCGCTATACCGTAAAAGAAAAACATGTTTTTAGACACATGGATATTAAATCATTAGGGGTAGAGAATTACTAATTCAATTTGTAATAACGCATCAATTGATTACGCACAGTTACGTATTAACCTGCCTAAAGTGCTAGTTCATAGTAAATACTGTTATAAACTACACCTCTTTGACGATATTTTCTTGGAAAGCAAATTGTCGGCGCAAAACCATTTTTAATAAGTACTTTGTCAGACGCAGGATTATTGTCCATCACTTCCGCGGTTAGCATAGTTAAACCCGAAGCTTTAGCTTGCTCAATTAAGAACCTTACGCAACGAGAGGCGATCCCTTTACCGCTTTCTTTTTCCGCAACCCGATAACCTATTTCTGCTGTATTGCCTACGATATTTTTTAGGTTAGCGCGGGCTATTATGCTCTTATCTTGATGGTCGCTAATGAGAACGTAGCCGCACGCTTTTCTCTGCCTTTGTAAGTAAAGCAATTCGTTTATGTGATAGCCAACGCCTTCTAAAGAGTAGAAATCTTCATCCCTAGGCGCTATCGACTTTTCAAAATAATCTTTGTTTTTACGCTCGAAATCCAAAAGAGACAACACATGTTTCTCGGCAATACTTTCAAAATGCATTGGAGGAAATGCTCCTTACAAACCATGACAACCACAGTATCAAAACCAGCCTCAGCATTTAAAAGTTATACCGGATTTTCTTTTTACTTCGCCAGTACACCGCTTTGGTAATCATTAAATGCCTGCACAATTTCCTGCTGAGAATTCATCACGAAAGGCCCATATTGGACAACTGGCTCGTTGATAGGTTTACCTGATACAACAATAATCTTAGAACCCTTCTCTGAAGAAAAAGATAGACGTGTTCCCTGCTGTGACAAAACGCCTAACTCTCCTGATTCCAGCATGGTTTTTTGCACCTGCTCGCCCTTACCAACTGTTATATTCCCTTCATAAACATAGAGAAAAGCAGCTTCATTGGATTTTAAGGCTATATCGCATTGTCCGCTTTTTAGGTCAATGTCTAAGAACGTAGGAGCAACGGCGGTTGTCTTAACAGGTCCTTTCACACCATCAACTTCCCCTGCTAATACTTTTACTGAAGCGTTTTGTATCTGCACGGTGGGAACACTATCTGGCTGGATATCTTGATAGTTTGGCGCTGACATTTTTTCTTTTGCAGGAAGATTTACCCACAATTGAAAGCCTTGCAATAACCCCTCTTCCTGCTCTGGCATTTCTTCGTGAATAATTCCTCTCCCCGCGTTCATCCACTGGATGCCGCCGGCATCGATCACCCCTTCATTTCCTACGGAGTCTTTGTGGCGCATTTTACCTGCAAGCATGTAAGTAACTGTCTGAAACCCTCTATGTGGGTGGGGAGGAAACCCTGCGATATACTCTCCCGGGTTATCTGACCCAAAAAAATCTAGCATTAGAAATGGATCCAATCGCGGCAGATCAGGTTGGCCGATAATTCGCGTAAGAGATACGCCAGCACCATCACTAGTCGGCATTCCTCTTACCACTTTAACTATTGTTTTCTGTTCACTTACTTCAACTGACATTTTTATACCTACCTTAAAACCCTGCGACTATAACCAAACGAAATTACCCGATATTTTCGCGACCGTGTGCGGACATGAGGTCTTGCTCGGGTCCCACAGGAATGATTTGTGTCGGATTTATCATGGTATGACTGAAGTAATAGTGTCTTTTGATGTGATCAAAATTTACTGTTTCAGCTACACCCGGCACCTGATAAAGCTCCTTCATATAGCCATAAATATTCGGATAGTCGGCAATTTGCTTTTTATTGCACTTGAAATGACCGTGGTACACCGCGTCAAAACGGATAAGCGTGGTAAATAACCGCCAGTCAGCTTCAGTAATATTACTTCCGACCAAATAACGCTGTTTACTTAGTCGTTCGTCAACAATATCTAGCGCATGAAACAAAGCATTAACTGCCTCTTCATATGCCTTCTGTGTGGTTGCAAAACCAGCCTTATACACACCGTTATTAATATCGTGATAAACCATCTCGTTGATGTCATCTATTTTTTGTCGAAGGGCTTCAGGGTAATAGTCATCATCGTTGCTAGTAAGTGCATTAAAACCACTATTAAAAATGCGGATGATCTCAGCCGATTCATTATTGACGATGGTTTCAGTTTGCTTGTCCCACAAGATTGGAACAGTAACCCGTGTGGTTATCTCAGGCTTCGCTTTGGTATAAATCTGATGGGCATAATCAAATCCATATAGTTTATCTCCCGTTGACCCAGGATATTCTTTGAACTCCCATCCGTTGTCGAGCATCTCAGGGTGAACAATTGAAACATCAATATGTTCTTCTAAACCCTTTAGTTTTCTAAAGATGAGTGCGCGGTGTGCCCACGGGCAGGCTAAAGACACGTAAAGGTGGTACCGGCCCGATTCTACAGGATACTTCGCATCTTCATCATTGCTGACGTTGTCACGAAATTTGGATGCTTGGCGCTCAAATTTACCGCCGTTCTTGCTAGTGTCGTACCACTTATCCTGCCATTTCCCGTCAACGAGTAAGCCCATGCGCTAGCCCCTTTTCTATCTTTCATTAAATATGAAATCATTTAAACATGTATTGTGTAGAACGTATGTTGCTTAAAATCGGATTTATTATTCGAAAAAACTGGAGTGTATTGATCTTTGGTATTCACTTTTGAGATGATGCGCGCCCGCTAGCGTGTATTCGAGTTTTAACGCTAACGCATACTTTCGTAAGTTTATTTTTTAAGTGAAGTGAAACATGTCTGATGACCCTCGTTTAGGCGGCATTGTGCGTTTGTACGGTGCGCAGCAAACCAATAATTTAGCCAATAGTCATGTGGCCGTAGTCGGTATTGGCGGTGTAGGAAGTTGGACTGCCGAAGCGCTTGCACGCTCAGGCGCTGGAACTATTACACTTATTGATTTGGACGACATTTGCGTAACCAATACAAACCGTCAAATTCACGCACTTTCAAATACCATTGGTGAAGCAAAGGTCGATGCCATTGCAGCTCGAATTAAATTAATAAACCCAGCTTGCAAGGTTCACTGTATTGAAGATTTCGTCACGCCAGAGAATACAGCAGCGCTGTTAACCAAAGAAATGCATGCAGTCGTTGATGCCACGGATAGCATTAGAGCTAAAGCAGCGATGATTGCGCACTGCAAACGCAATAAAATTCCAATAGTTACGGTTGGCGGTGCGGGCGGTCAAATTGACCCAACTCAGGTAACAAAAGGCGACCTTGCAAAAACAACGCAAGACCCACTAGCTGCAAAGCTACGTAGTGAACTTCGACGTAATTACAACTTTAGCAAAAACCCCAAACGTCGTTTTGGCGTTGAGTGTATCTATTCAACTGAACAGTTGCGCTACCCACAACCTGATGGCTCAGTCTGTTACAACAAATCAGCAATGGAAGGCGGCACGCGACTCGACTGTGCAGGCGGCTTTGGCGCGGTGGTGACTGTTACCGCCACTTTTGGGATGTTCGCCGCTGCTAGCGTAATTAACAGATTAACTGGACAAAAATAGACTTTGGCCGATAACTTGCGCACAATAGCCAAAAGCTTATAAAGCCTTGCCTTAACAAATTTTTACGCATCATTGTGTATTGTTACTAGTGTATTACGCATAGTGCAAACCAGCTACTTATGTGGCGCTGCGTTTTGAAGATATTAGAAAAACGACTAAAAAGATAAGAATATAAACAGCTAGCTTGCAACATTAACAAAGCTCGTTATTTCAAATTTGGTGAGAAGGAGAACAAAATGTCACCTGATGAACTCAATAAATTAATGGCCGATTGCGCAAAAGACGCAGTGGTTACTGCAGCCGATGAGTTCAATATTGTACTCGACCACTCCCCTGCTAGCGTAGCATTGGTAGATGACATTTTGCTCAGCTTTGTTGATAAGTATCACGATTTAGCATTAGAAGATGAAGCGGTTTTCACCATTTGTAATATCTTCGGGGCTTACGTTGGTGAAATTTTGAAAGCACAGTTAGCAGGCGAATGGATTTATGACCAGTCAAATCCCAAAGCGCCAGCTGTGTTTTTGCAAGTAGGTGAAAATACTTATGCCTTAGCTGGTATATGTTATGAACGTTTGGTTAATGATAGCCAAATCAGTGTATTTGCCTATTATGAACAAGCGTTGAGCAACCACTTACGCAGTCACTAAGGTTTTCACACACTTTACACGCGGCCAAACATCAAGTCGATTGAGTGTAAAAAAAACCACCCAAAACGGTATTTCAGGGATTGGGAGTTTCCCAATCCTCTACCATCCACTTTAAATGCCGACTTTTAGAAATAGCGTACAGCGCTATGGTGTAAAAAACGATTTTTACGCCCGTTATGTATTCAAAGCCCCAGTGATGATGCATGGTGTAGTAAAGCTGAACACTTAATAACGCCAATACTCCCAGCTGTGCTAAAGGGATAACCCATCGTCGCCACACCAAATAACCATTTTTCCATAACCGATCTCTTTGGCTAACCAAAATTAGTGAGATAAGCACAGGTAAACTGGCCGCCAGCCCCAACCCCAAGGTTTCCTTTTGCGGATAAAAGAATGCAAGAAGCTCACTGGTTTGCGTGCGAGATGCCACAGAAAAGATAAACGCGAGCCAGTCAATACATAGAAGTATGAGTACGCTATACAGCCAGCGCGGTGGTAGAATTCGCCCTGACTCATCATAAGATGTTAGCGGTAGTTTCAGCATGTTTTCACTTCTATTTTTTAAAAATGAACGTTTTTTACCCGTTCAATTTGACGATGTTTATTTGTAAGAAGCGTTTAAGGTGGGGATGAAAGAAACATTTTTAAACCACCATCTCGCTTTCACTTAGTTATGAGTGGGTCTCTAACCTACAGAAAACCCTGAGTTCTATTGCTTACAGTCGCTTCTGTGATTGTGTTTATATTTTATATTTTCACCGCCAATTATATATACTGCGTACAGGTCGGTTTTCCTGTATAATCCGCGGCCATTTTAAGCTCAGTCATTTTCCAGGTGATATTTTAGATGACAGTAGAAACGTTTAATCCAAACAAAGTAGTAAATA
>PBYL01000113.1 GCA_002729595.1 Thalassovita sp.
GCTGACAATCAAGCATATTTACAGATAAAAGTAAAGGATACGGGCATTGGTATTTCGCAAGATAAAATCACTCATATCTTCGATCGCTTTTATCAGGCAGACGAGACTTTACTGAAAAACGATACTGGAACAGGCTTAGGATTAGCAGTAAGCAAAGAACTGGTTTTACTGCTAAATGGAAAAATTGAAGCAAAAAGTAAGCTTGGTACTGGCACAGAAATAACCATTCAATTACCTATTACTCAAACTGCTAGCTTTGTTGAAGAAAAATTTGAAAGTGTCGAACCACAAGAATACAATATAGATGTAATAGAAGAGGAACCACTTGATGAAGAAGAAATGAACCATCAAACAAACATGCCATTGGTTTTAATTGTAGAGGATAGCGATGATGTGATTTACTACCTGAAATCTTGTTTGAAATACGATTACAAAATCGAAACTGCATCTAACGGACAAGAAGGCATCAACAAAGCAAAAGTAATTGTACCCGATATTATTATTAGTGATGTGATGATGCCTATAAAAGATGGCTATATGCTTTGTGAAGAGCTAAAAACAGATATTCTAACTAGTCACATTCCTATTATTCTCTTAACAGCTAAAGTAATGACTGAAAATAGAATTGAAGGTTTAGAAGTTGGGGCTGATGCTTATTTAACCAAACCTTTCGACGAGATTGAATTGGAGGCTTGCATCAAAAATTTGATGAAACAGCGAGAAAGACTATGGAAAAGCTATAAGTCTAATAAAGTAGATGATGTATCGGTAAAAGGAATGAGCATTCAAGACCAAAAGTTTTTAGAGAAGGCTCACAAAATACTCGAAGAGTATAAATCAGATTCTGATTTTAATGGAGAGAAATTGCTAAGAGAATTGGGAGTGAGCAGAACTTTTCTGCATGTAAAACTAAAAGCATTGACAGGCAAATCTACCACAGAGTTTATCAGAACATACAGACTCAAATATGCGGCAGAGCTTATCAAAAATGGCTATGGAAACCTTACAGAAATATCGATAGAAACAGGTTTTGCCAACCAAAGTTATTTTTCCAAAGCTTTTAAAGACTATTATGGTGTTTCCCCTTCTGCCTTTGCCAAAGAGAAAAGTTAGTTATTAATTCGATTGATTTGCCCAAACTAGTTCTTGAAACTACATTTGTACAAATTTTTTGAATTGATCATACATTGATTTTTTAATGAAATTCTTTTCAATAACCCTCATATTTTTGGTTTTAATACTTTCGATTAGCCCTTGCTGCTCAGAAAGTGAAAACTGTCTAAGAGATGATTTGGTAGAAAAGAATTGTGAAAATCATAAGTCGGGTGAAGAAGATGAATCCCATTTACCTTGTTCACCATTTTACTCGTGTGGTAATTGTATGGGATTTACTTTTGGCAGTAAAATTTTATTCGAATTTACCTTTATCGCCCAAAATACATCTCAAGTAAATGATTTTTATCTTGATTATGTGTCAGTCGGATTTAGTATTCTACCCTTAAAACCTCCCAAGTTTATTTAAAATTTCAGTAAAGTTAAATGTTTTGCATTGCTTCAATTGCTTTGCGAAGTCAATCTCAAATTGAAATTTTAATCATGATGAACAAATATATATTATGTCTCATCTTACTTTTAAGCTTGAGTAAGTTGATGGCACAAAATACTTTAGAGTTAAAGGTTAAAGACGACGAAACAAAAGAAAGTTTAATTGGTGTTTCGGTTTACATTCCTACTATAAAAAAAGGTAGTGTTACAGATCAGAATGGTTTGGCTTTAATCAAAAATATACCTGATGGAGAATACAAAGTGCAGGTTAGCTATGTTGGTTATGAAAAACAACAATTCAGTTATATTTTTTCTTTAGATAAAACTACTCATACAATAGAAGTATTTTTATCGGTCTCTGAAGAGGAAATGGAAGAAGTTGTGATTACATCGACAAGAAGCAGCAGAACCATAGAAGATTTACCCACACGAGTAGAATTTATCGCTGGTGAAGAACTCTCCGAAAAAGGGAATATGAAACCCGGAGATATTCGCATGTTGTTGAATGAAAGTACTGGCATACAAACGCAGCAAACTTCGGCGACAAGTTATAATTCGAGTATCAGAATTCAGGGTTTAGATGGCAAATACACTCAGCTACTTCGAGATGGATTACCTTTATATTCTGGGTTTTCAGGTGGTTTAAGTTTGATGCAAATTGCTCCGCTCGATTTAAAACAAGTTGAAGTGATTAAAGGCTCATCTTCAACACTTTACGGTGGTGGAGCTATTGCTGGTTTGGTTAATTTGGTTTCTAAAACACCTGAAGAAGAACCTGAATTAAGTTTTATGCTAAATGGGACATCAGCATTGGGCTTAGATGCAAGTGGATTTTATTCAAAAAAGTTTGAAAAGGTAGGTACAACCGTTTTTGCTTCTTATAACAAAGGCACGCCATACGATCCCGCAGACATAGGTTTAACTGCTATTCCGAAATTCAGCAGATTTACATTCAACCCGAAATTATACTTTTATTTCGATACGGATACCGAGCTGATGGTAGGCGCTAATTATGTGACTGAAAATAGATTGGGAGGCAACATGATCTATGCAGAAGGAAATGATATTGGCGGTGTTTATTTTGAAGAAAATAATACAGATCGACTTTCTAGCCAACTCATTTTCACACATAGTTTTTCAGAAAATACTGAATTGACGATCAAAAATAGTGTAAGCTATTACAATCGAGAAATTGCGATTCCAAATTACAATTTTGCAGGTAATCAATTGTCTTCTTTTAGTGAGATCAACTTGGTAAATATAAAATCTGCTACCGAATGGATTTATGGTTTGAATCTGTGGACCGATAATTTTGAACAAACTTCCATAGCAGCTATTCAACCTCTAGATTATTCTAATTATACTTTTGGTAGCTTTATTCAAAATACAGTTGATTTTTCAGATCAATGGCATTTAGAGTCTGGCTTTAGGGCAGATTATCAATCGGATTATGGATTTTTCCCATTGCCAAGATTGTCTCTGATGTATGAACCTAACAATGTGCTTACTTTTAGATTAGGTGGAGGTTTGGGTTATAAAACACCTACAATTTTTAATGAAGATGCAGAGTCTTTACAGTTTAGAAATATCTTACCAATTGATGTGAATGAGACCGAAGCCGAACGCTCGATAGGTGGAAATTTTGATATTAATTATCGATGGGCTATAACCGATGAGTTGACATTAAATACAAACACGCTGTTGTTTTATACACAAATAAAAGACCCGCTTGTACTTACCAGAAATGAGAATACCTATGAGTTTTTACAACCAAATGGTTATGTAGATACGAAGGGTGTTGAAGTGAATATGAAGTGGAGTTTTCATGATTTTAAATTGTTTGTTGGCTACACCTTTACAGATGTTGAGCAGCATTACAATGATGAAGTTACTGAGTATCCACTTGTTGCCAAACATAGGTTAAACAATGTATTGATGTACGAAAAGCACGAAAACTTTTGGGTTGGTTTAGAGGCTTATTATTACAGCCCACAGCAGTTGAATGATGGAACAGAAGGGCAATCTTATTGGATTCTTGGCTTAATGACAGAAAAGAAATTTGGTGAACATTTCTCCCTTTTCTTAAACTTCGAAAACTTCTTAGATACTCGCCAAACAGCTTTTGATACGATTTATACTGGTAGTATCGACAATCCTGAGTTTAGAGATATTTATGCTCCCGTAGATGGTTTTGTAGTTAATGGAGGATTTAAATTGAATTGGTAATATTGAAAAAACACAAGTCTATGGTAGACTTGTGTTTTTATTATAAAATGTTTGATGAAGTCTAAGTCGAGTGTTATTCTACCAAGATTTTCTTTACAGAAATTTGTTCTTCATTTTCAATCTTGATTATATAAAGTCCTTTTTCTTTTAATCTAACTTGTTCTGGCTTTACAAGCTCTTTTTCAAATACTGTTTTTCCAGTTAGGTTGATAATTGAAACATAAGATTTTGTATTCAATTCCAAGGTAAAGTTACCATTCGATGGATTGGGATAAACTTTGATAACATCAATTTCCTGCTTTTTATCAAGTGGTGTTTTTAATTTATATGCTGTGAAATCAATAGAAATATCAGATTGCAAATTGGTGATTTCTTGACTCCCTGGATAAAATGTGTAGCCATCAAGTTCTGGTGAGATGGTGCCAGTCCAGTTTTCATTTTCAGTAGTTGAGAAGCTGCCATTTTCATCTGTTAGCTGAGGATTTGTAAAACCATTGATTTTCACATTTACGAGTGGGGCTTCCTCTTCATCCACAATTTGGCCATTGATCGAATACATGATCGTTTCAGGAATAACAGCTTCCAAAGCGATATCTTCAGTACGATCAGCATCCTGAATAGTAAATTCACCAGCATAATCATTAAAACCATCAGCAGAAATGGAAAAGTTGTAAGTGCCATTTTCTAACTCATTAATCACGACTTCACCGTTAGCATCACTCAGATAACTTTCTTCATCAACAATAACTTTAGCATTTTCGATTGGATCAGTACCATCTGTAATTTGGAAGGTGATAGAATAAAGTGTTTCTTCAATAGGAGTAAGAGTGATTTTTTCTTCTAGATCAGCATCCTGAATAGTAAATGAACCACTGTAATCGTTGAAACCATCAGCAGTAAGGGCATAGTTGTAAGTGTCATTTTCTAGCTCATCAATTACCACTTCACCATTAGCATCACTCAAATAATTTTCTTCATTAACAATAACTTTAGCATTTTCGATTGGATCAGTACCATCAGAAATTTGGAAGGTGATGGAATATAGTGTTTCTTCAATAGGAGTAAGAGTGATATTTTCTTCTAGATTAGCATCATCAATGGTAAAAGAACCACTGTAATCATTAAAACCATCTGCAGAAATAGAATAGTTGTAAGAGCCGTTTTCAAGCTCATCAATCACTAATTCACCGTTAGCATCACTCAAATAACTCTCTTCATCAATTACTACTTTGGCATTTTCGATTGGGTTTGTTCCATCTAAGATATTGAATGTAATACTATAATTTTCAGTATCTGCAGTTGAGGCTATAAAGTTATTTTTGGTTGAATCTCTATAAACCTTATTGAACTCGATATAAGCAGGAGAAAAATTATAATTGCTATCTACAGCACTCACTTTACCAGACCAACCGCCAAGTAACTCTACAGAGTAATTGCCATTTTCATCTGTTTTTACTTCAGTTGGAAAACCAACTATAGGAGTATTTTTAAGAGGATTCCCCTTTGTATCAGCAATAGAGCCTTCTAATAAAATTTTATCAGATTGAGCCAGCCTTAAACCCGCATAGGTAATATATTGAGCACCAGCCAAATAACCTCTTCGCTTTAATCTCAAAATGGTTTCATACCGACTATTGGCATCGCCTCCTCTAGTAGAAGGACCTAGGTTAGATGCTATTTTGCAAACTGGATTAAATGAGTCAACATTGCTGTAATAGTTTGCATTATAATAGTCCTGACAGATTTCATTAACATTGCCAGTCATGTCGTATATATTTAATTCATTTGGGTTTAAAGAGCCGACTGGAGCCGTATTTTTTACATCATCAATTCCTCCATGCATGCCATGTACTGCCACTTCGGTATAATCATTACTTCCTGCGAATTTGTAACCTTTGCTTTTATTTCCACCTAATGCCGCAAACTCCCATTCTGCTTCGGTTGGCAATCGATATCCTGCCCAATCTGCAAATTTTTTAGCACCATCATGATACATATGTCTTACAGGATGGTTTGCATAATTAGGATCCACTTCAAAATAGGTTCCGTTCCAGATAATTGGCGAATCGTAACCAGGTTCATATCCTATATTATCTCTCTCAGATAAATCGCGAGTAGCATCAAAAATCAAACAAAGTGTGCTACTATTATTAAGCACTACTGCCTGATAAGGAAATGATTTTTGCCTGTGAGCTCTAAGTGAATTTGCGAAGTGAGTAAATGGTATGATAGAATTTAAAAACTCAACATATTGCTGGTTGGTAACTTCGTACTTACCTATTTTGTAATTGCTTAAGGTAATAGCGTGGGCAGGA
Organism: Thalassovita sp.; assembly: GCA_002729595.1. Lineage (GTDB taxonomy): Bacteria > Bacteroidota > Bacteroidia > Cytophagales > Flammeovirgaceae > Chondrinema. The sequence continues at coordinate 6,087 of PBYL01000113.1, forward strand.
TTTTCATTTGTGATATTCCACCATATTTCGGTGCCTATGTCTGTAGTTAAAATATATTCTTCAGTAGCATCAGATTGTCCCATCATAAAAGTGCCTCCTTCCACCTCCACCATGTCTATAGATAAGGCTGCTGGTGGATTATTCCAACAAGAAAAATAAGAGACTGATGAGGTATCTGCTAGACCTGTTTCATCTTTTACAACCACTTTCCAGTAAAGCATTCCATAAGTACTGAAGGTGTGTTTGTAACTGGTGGCTTCAAGATTAGTGGCAATCAGTATTTGTGGATCGGGATCAGGAGATGCGTACAGATCATACTTGAGCACATCTCCATCTTTTTCGTAGGCTATTTCCCAAGAGAAATTGATCGTAAAACCAAGATTTTGGGTATCTAAATTCATCATTAATGGATCGGGCACAGGATAAATTAAATCTCCTATTTGAGGTGCATCATTATAATAGTTTCCGATAGTAAAACTATTGCTTTCAGAAAGAACAACTTCATCACTATATCCGTCAACTGCTGCAACTGTAAATTGATAGTTTAATTGATCTACTAATTGGTACGGAATGGTGTAAGTTGTATCAGTAAGATTACTAGCAATAATTGAAAAATTATTATTCTCTCTTTTAAGATAAACACGGTAAGAAACATCGTCGCCATCAGGATCGGTAGATTTATTCCAAAGCATGGTAATGTTTCCATTTTCAGTGGTGCTCCCATCAGCAGGATAAATTAGTTTTGGGACAGTGGGTAATTGGTTAGGTCTCTTAGGCTCACTTGTTTTAAAAGTAAAAATCTTGCTTTCTAAATTGAGTCCAGATTCACTTTTTGCAACTATTTTCCAGTAATAATAGGTGTTGGTTTCAAGTGTGTCTTTTATGTTTATATAACTAGCAATGTATAGTTTTTCATCACCATCTTGAATGTTACCCGAAAAGCTGAACTCGGTAGCATCATCATTGAGAGGGCCGTCTACAATTTCTATATCTGATTTAAAAATTGGCGGATTGGCATCTTTACCAAGGTAGATATCATAGGTAAAAGTTTTATCAGTGTTTCTAGGGCTGTACCATTCTAAAATTATCATGGATGTATGCACTTTAACTATATTATCAGATGGATTATAAGCATCTGGTGGAATTGGTTGCGCATTAGTGAAATGGATGATTAATAAAATTTTCGACAATAGGAGTAAATGTGCTTTCATTTTTAATGAAGGTAATTGATAATCGTTTTTTATTCATATTCAGAGATAGTTGATGATTGTTGTAAAAGTGGATTTTTGAAGCAAAATGCACGTTTTAGGTACGACTCCAAATTAGATTGTGCTCAGCAATTTTAGATTTAGTTATGAGGGATTATGTACCTAATTAAAGGTGTAACACTATGTTTTGTGTACATAATACTTCTCTAGAAGCTGCAAGAATGCTTGATTATAAAATGGAGAAATTAACGGATGTGACAAAATTGAGGTTTTTGAGAATTATTTAGGTACTTGACTTAACACAAAAAGCCTTACAGATTTAGGTGGATGAAATATTAAAAATGAATTTTAAAAAAATGGTTTTAACTTAATTATTGACTACTTAGTGAATTTTTTTAATGGATGACCTACACTGGCAATTTCATAAAAGTTATCACTTATTATATAGTGCAGTAGCCAAGCACTGTGCCATTAGTATTACCACTTATTTCTGATAGATTGTATCTCAGTATATTTGTCTTATTTATGTGTTTTATACCTAAAATAAATGCTTATCTTTTTTTCAGTCTCTCATTAGTTACCTTAATAATTTCACCTCTAGCTATTAGTCTTGATCCTTCTAGTAATTCAAATCTTGTCCCAATATCAAGTAGCCCTTCAAATGCATGAATACCCAACATGCTTATTTCTGAGTTAATTTGCTCACCTGGTTCAACCATGTTTTTTCCAATAAATGTCTGTTTAGCTGATGTCCTAGTATCTCTGTCTAAGAGTTTAAAATGTGGTGAATAACCAGAGGAGGCAAAACTTTTTCGACCTCCTTCTTGATGGGTTAAAAATTGAAGTTTTGCTATAAAATCATAGCTTGTATCTTGTGTCATGGCAAATATATTTTATGTGAGATTTATTATTTTAATTCTGCATTTATCCATTTTTAAGGAATATAATTAAATCTATTGATCAACAATGTTATAATTACCTCTAAACAATATCTCAGCTTTTAAATTTATTCATTCAACACTTAGAGTTTATATAAAGCTCATTTTTAAAAATTAATCGAAATCAACTACATTGCATGTTTGAATTGATCTCATGGGTGTAATTCACCTATGATTAATAGAAATATTAACTACAAACAAATTGAGTGGAGAAAATTTAAACTTATGGTCTTTATTTAAAAAAGGAGATAAAGATGCTTTTTTAAAGATTTACCATTCAAATTATGAGATTTTATACAGTTATGGTTTTAAGATTTCGGGTAATTCTGACCTCACCCGAGATGTGATTCAAGAGATATTTGCCGACCTCTGGGAGAAAAAGTCTACTGTGGCAGATGTAGTTCATATTAAAGCCTATCTTCTAAAGTATTTAAGAAGGGCATTGCTCACCAAAATAACTGCTGAAAAAAAGTCTCAAGGTTTAAACACCAATGAAGAAAACCTCTTTGAAGTTAGCATTTCACCAGAAGATTTACTCATTAAAAATCAGATAAGTAAAGAGCAAGAGCGTAAAATTTTAGATGCGCTTGCACAGCTATCTCCAAGGCAAAGAGAAATTATCTATCTTAAGTTTTTCGATGAGTTAGATTACCAAGCTATTCAAGATATAACTTCGCTGAATTATCAATCTCTAAGAAACACTTTACACAAGGCTTTACAGTCTTTGAGAAAAATTCTTGCTATTCAAATTATATTTTTCCTGCTCATAATCAACAGGTTATGATTTATTTTAATTTTTTTCAAAAAAAGTAGGGTACAAAAAACTACTTATTCCCACTATACAACAAACTCATAAAATTCTATGGATTATTCCAAATATAGTATTGGTGATTTTTTTATGGACGAATCTTTTCAGGACTTTGCCAGAGGCACAAATCCTGAAGCGATAAAGCTATGGACGGATATAATTAAGCAGTTTCCAGAGAAAGAAGAAGATATCTTGGAAGCAAAAAAATTGATTCAATCCATATCTTTAAACAAAGTAAAAATTGACCCAAAACAATTTGAGGAAGATGAAACGAAAATTAAAGAGTTTTTAAACAAACAAGAAAAAATTGAGCACAAACAAGTACAATTTGTAAATTGGAGTACGATTAAAATTGCAGCTTCTATTACTGTTTTTATGGTGCTTGCCGCTCTATTTTATCAATACTTTTCGGAAGTTAAAACCGAAGAAAACACAGAAAAACAAACAATTGCTTTTATCGAAAAAAATGTTCCCAAAGGACAAAAGTTAACTCTTTTTCTTGAAGACGGAACCAAGGTAAAAATCAATTCCAATAGCACACTAAAATTCCCTGCCCATTTCAACACAGACAAAAGAGAGATATTTTTAGAAGGGGAGGCATTTTTTGAAGTAAAAAGAGATACTTCTAGGCCTTTTATTATCCAATCTAAAAATATAGCTACTACCGTTTTAGGAACATCCTTTAATATTTCTGCTTATCCCGAAAACCCGCTAGTTAAAGTGGCAGTGGTTACCGGAAAAGTAAAAGTGGAGGATACCAATAACACTAAAACCGGAAACAACCATGCCGTATCCCTTTTACCAGAAGAGATGGCAACATTTTCTTCATCAAGCGGTGATTTGAAAAAAAGTAATTACAGTTCCATCAAAGAAATTGGATGGAGCGATGGTATCATTTACTTTGAAAATACACCTTTATCAGAAATTATTGAGATGCTTGAGAATTGGTATGGGGTAGAAATCAAATCAGATAACAAAGTAAACACAAGGGAAATTTATACAGGAACTTTTAAGGACGAATCCTTAGAAAATGTATTAAATGCCCTAAAAGAAAGAGCTAAGTTCCATTATTCAATCAATAATTCTAAAGTAAATATATATGGTTTATAAATAGTTTTTCTCGCTTTTTTAAGCACAAATAGTAAAGCCAATACCCGAAAGAGCATTGGCCTCAATAGCAATGGTGAATAAATTTAACTTCTCCCCAAGTCGCCAAACCAAGTAGAAGTTATCCTGATCACCTATGGCTTTTCGTAAAAATTTTTTCACAAAAAACCTCTTAAAAATATGCATTTAAAGATACTAAGACAAATTTATTATATGTCAAGATTATTTTTGATGGGCTGGTTTCTACAAACCCTTTTTGGCGGAGTTTTATTGGCAAGTACGACTGGAAGTGCGCAAAGTTTAAAAGATGTGTATGTATCTTTTGAGCTTAAAGATGCTTCCATACAAGATGCTTTCCGAGCTATTGAAAATCAGACTGAATTTCGATTTCTATACACTCCTAAAACCCTGCAAAACAAAATCAACTCGCTTTCAGAAAAAGAAAAAAATGCTTCATTGGAGCAGGTGTTGATCAACTTGGCAAAAAAATACAATGTCCGGTTTAAGCGGATTAATGATATAATAGTTGTGGATGATACTTCAGCAGAAGCTGTGGCTAATGCAGAACTGGTGAGAGATGAAACTGTCCAGTTTAAAGTCTCCGGAAATGTATCTTCGGCAGAAGATGGCGAACCCTTGCCAGGAGTAAACATTTTAGTAACCGGCAGCAACGAAGGTACTACTTCAGACATAGATGGTAATTATTCATTAGTTGTTTCCGAAGGAAGTACCTTACAGTTTAGCTATATCGGGTTTGAAACTCAGACCGTAGAAGTTGGTAATCAATCTACCATTAATATAAAACTTAACCCTGACATGGCTCAACTAGAAGAGATTGTAGTTGTGGGTTATGGAACACAAAAGAAAAGAAATGTTACTGGCTCGGTAGTATCGGTTGGTAGTGACGATATAGATCAAATGAATTTGCAAGACCCAATTTCGGTGCTACAAGGTAGAGCTGCTGGTGTGCAAGTTGTTTCAAATTCGGGTGCGCCAGGTGGAGGAATGTCTATAAGAGTAAGAGGTAATTCTTCTTTAAACTCTGGAAATTCACCGCTTTATGTAGTTGATGGAGTTCCGATAGAATCTAATAGTTTGTCGTCTTTAAATGGTACAGAAAATTTCGGTTTAAATCCGCTAGCAGATATTAACCCAAGAGATATTGTTTCTATAGAAGTATTGAAAGATGCTGCTTCGACAGCTATTTATGGTTCGCGTGCTGCCAATGGAGTAATTATGATCACCACCAAAAGAGGTGAAGAGGGCAAAGCACAAGTAAGCTTAGAAGTGAGTCGCGGTGTAAGCGAAGTTACTCGAAAGTTAGATGTATTAAATGCCAGCCAATACAGACAGGTTATTATTGATGCTTATAATAACATGGACGATCCTGTCGATCCTACTTGGGCTGTAATTGATTCGTTAAACCCAAAAAACAACGGAGATGTAGATTGGCAAGAAGAATTGTATAGAGTAGCTCCTCAATACAAAGTTGATTTTGCTGTAAGAGGTGGTGCCGATAACATGAAATACTCATGGAGTTCTTCATTTTTAGATCAAGATGGTGTAATACTCAACTCCAATTATAAGAGAGTAACTTCAAGACTTAATGTAGATTTTAATGTATCTGAGAAGATAAGAGTTGGGCAAAGTATTTCTTATACAAATGGAGTTAACAACCGGATTAATGCAGGTGGTACAGGAAATTTAAGTGTCGTGAGGGAAGCACTTATTCGCCCTCCAACGTATGCCATGTATTTGCCAGATGGCTCACTAAATGGTTATCAGTTTGGTAAAAGAAACCCAGTTGGTTTGGCTGAGTTAGCTACTCACCTCAACAAAAGCAATCGCATTATAGGTAGCGAATATTTGGAGTTCGACATTATTGATGGATTGAAGTTTAGAAGTAACCTCAACCTCGATTATGTATCAATGAAAGAGGATGAATTCATCCCTTCTACACTCGATTACAGAGAAGGTTACAACACGGGAGCTGTAAGAGCAATCAATAATATTACATGGGGTAACGAAAACTATTTCAGTTACCAGAAAAAACTTGGTGAAAGCCATAATCTGGGTGCTTTGGCAGGTATGAGTTTCCAAAACTGGAAATACGAAAGTACTGGTTTAGATGGTATGTATTTCTCTAGCGATAACATTCGTACACTAAATGGAGCAGGTACAATTTCTAATCAAGAAGTGAATATTACCACTGAGCATTCTATGCTATCTTACTTTGGCAGAGTGTCTTACGATTACAAAGGAAAATACTTACTCGAAGTAAATATGCGTGCCGATGGTTCTTCGAGATTTGGTAAAGATAAACGCTTTGGCTACTTCCCATCTGCATCTGTAGGTTGGAGATTTTCAGAAGAAAGCTTCTTTGATAACTGGACTTTCTTAAGCGATGCTAAACTGAGATTTAGTGCTGGACAAACTGGTAACGAAGCCATTGGTAATTATACTTCTCAAGGTGAATTTGCTGTGGGAGCTAACTATCTAGATTATTCAGGTGCAGCACCTTCAATTATGCCAAACTCAGGTTTAACTTGGGAGACAACGACTCAATATAATGCCGGTTTAGATTTAGGTCTTTTAAATAACAGATTGATTTTAAATGCGGATGTTTATTTGAAAGAAACCAACGATTTGCTGTACAATGTGCCAATTCCGAAAACTACAGGTTTCACTTATATCACTCAAAACATTGGAAGTATAGAGAATAAAGGGATTGAAATCTTGGTGAGTACACGCAATTTAGTGGGCAATTTCAAATGGAATACCAATTTTAACGTCAGTACAAATCGCAATAAGGTAAAAGATTTACCAGATAACCTTTTAACAAATGGGTACATCCAAAATGGTACTTATCACATTTTAAAAGAAGGTTTGCCAATAGGAACATTCTATGGATGGAAATTCGAAGGTGTATATGCGCGTGACGAAGATAATATAAATGGTGTAACCAACGGAGCATTAGGTAAGGAGTTTAAAGGTGGCGACCCGATTTGGGCTGATTTGAATGGAGATAACATCATAGACGAAGACGACAGACATGTTATAGGAAATGCTGTTCCAGATTTCTTTGGTGGAATTGCCAACGAATTCTCATATAAAAACTTCAGCTTAAATGTATTCTTCCAATTCTCTTATGGCAATGATATCTACAGTGAAATTAACCACCAGAGAAATTCTGTAGTGAGATATAACAACCTGTCGACTGATGCTTTGGATAGATGGCGCGAACAAGGAGATGTAACTGATTTCCCTAAACCAGTTTACGACGACCCAATGCAGTCTGACAGCAGAGTACAAAGCCGCTGGGTAGAAGATGGCTCTTACATTAAATTAAAAAATGTGAATCTTCGCTATAGTGTTCCTTATAGTTTAACAAGTCGCTTAGGACTCAACACGGTAGATGCCTACATCAACGCCACCAACTTAATTACTTGGACAAAATATACAGGATATGACCCAGATGTAAACTCTTATAATGGATTGCGTGCAGGAATCGATGAGGGCTCATATCCACAAAGTAGGACAATTATTATAGGACTGAAATTAGGACTTTAAATAAGAAACTAATGAAAAATTTAATCAGAATTATATTAGGGATAATGCTACTAAATGTGTTCTCCTGCGAGATATTAGACAAAGAGCCCGAAAGTAGTTTTTCTGCACAGGGATTTTACCAAACTGCCAGCGATGCACAGGCAGGGGTGTATGGTATTTATGATGCACTTCAATCCACACTGTACGTAAACTTCTCTTTTTGGGGTGAAGGTAGGGCAGATGCAGTGGCAACAAATCATTCAGGAGACCCATTGGCTCTAACTCAGAATAATCTGAGTAAAACTATTAACTCAGCCAATTGGGCAACTTTATACGAAACAATTAGCCGTGCTAATTATGCTATCAAATATGTACCAACAGTTTTTGAGGGTGATAGTGAAGCTGGTTTACAGCTTACAGGTCAGGCAAGAGCCTTGAGAGCTTTGGCGTACTTTTATGGAGTTAGAGTTTGGGGAGACGTACCACTTATTACCGAACCTTATGAGAGTGTAGAGCAAGAATTATTTGTAGAGAAAACAGATAAAGAAGCTGTTTTAGACCAAATCGAAGCTGATTTAATTTACGCTGCTGAAAATTGCCGAGAGAGTTTTGGTGGCGACAGAGACCGTATTTTGTTTACACAAGGAGGTGCGAATGCTTTGCTTACCCATGTGTATATGTGGAGACAGAAATATGATCTTGCCAAAGAAGCTGCTACTAAAGTTTTAGAAAATTCTACCTATTCATTAGTTACAATAAACGATTGGTCTAAAATATTTACATCAGGTTATTCTAATGAAAGCATTTTCGAAATTGGCTATAACGAAACGCAAACCAACTTTTTGCGTGTGTTGTATGCTCTTGGTTCAGACAGTCACTACTTCCCAAGCGAAACTTTCAGAGCTTCATTTGAAGAAGGTGATCTAAGACAAGATTTGATTTACGATGTAACAGAAGAACAACCCAGAAAAATCTGGAAGTTTTTCGGAGAAGGCTTTAACGATGAAAGTGCTGATCCTTCTGAAAACAACATTGTGTTATTGCGCTTGGCAGACATCATGCTTTTAAAAGCAGAAGCCCACAACCAACTTGGTGAAATAGATGAAGCATTGAGCCTGCTCAATACCATTAGAGATCGAGCTGGTTTGCCAGAGCTTAACCAAGCTGATGCAGAAAGCATGTATGGCAGTGTTGAAGCAGCCATTTTACATGAGCGTTCTATTGAGCTTTCTTATGAAGGTCATCGCTGGTTTGATCTGGTAAGAACTGGCAATGCTATAGATGTAATGCAGCCTATTAACGGATTAAGTGATGAAGGAAACCTGCTTTGGCCAATCCATGAGGATGCCATAAACCGCAATCCTAACATAGAGCAAAATCAATTCTATAGATAGTTAGAAATATTTGTTAGACACAAATAACAAGATCTTAAAATGAAAAAATTAAATATAATTATACATTCAAAGCTCAGTGTATTGATGCTAATGGTTCTTGCCGGACTGTATAGCTGCGAAATTCAAGAAGACTTTGAATATCAAAAAAGCAACTCTACAGGAGTGTTAGATGTAAGCGCTTGGGAATACATTCAAACCAACGAAGCATTAAGTCTTTTCGAAGAGGCGATTCAGTTAGCCGGCATACAAGACTATTATACAGATGGCACTACTCGAACATTTATCGCACCCACAAATAGTGCTTTTGAAGAATATCTGGAAGCAAATGCATATGCAAGTTTGGCAGATGTACCAGTGCCAATTTTAAGAAATGCATTGCTGTATCACATAGTTAATGATAGAGTCATTTTTACTGATCCAGAATTAATGGATAGTAACAGACCTTTGCCTTACGAAACTGAAAATGGGCAGTTTATGTACCTTTCTCATAACAGCAACTTTATCGGTCTCATCAACGAAGGTACCAGTACGCAATGGGAAATATCAACCTCTAATTTAGAGCCTACGAATGGGGTCTTGCACATTGTAAAATCGATTGTCTATTTTTCTGCTCCTTCGGGAGATTTATCTACACCTGATCCTTCCATCGTAAAAGATACACTTTTTGTGATGTACGATACCTATATAAATGGTGGTAATCAATCAGGAACAAACTTTGGTAGTGTCGATAAGATTTTGATGAAAAATGCTTCAGGAGATGGTGGCTTGTATCAAAGAAGACCATTCTTAATGTTTGATTTGGCAGAGTTTGAAACCGAAGGAGTTATTACAGATTTAGAATTGCGCATGTCAATTTCATTTACTCATGGTAAAGGTGTGCCTTTATATGTGTATGCTACCGATACTTCTTGGACAGAAATGGGTTTAACGTGGGATAATGCTCCATTTCCAGATAGCGATCCTATTTCTACAATCACTTCTGTAAAGCTAGCAACAGGCGAATACTTTGCATTTAATATCACCGATTACTATCAATCGCTAGATAATTTGGGTAAAATTTCTTTGATGCTAGATGCCGAAGAAGAAAGTAACGAAACTGATGAATTTGGTTCAAAAGAACATGCAAGTTTAAACATGCCTATGCTAATCGCTACGATTTCATCAGGAACAAACTTATTAGAAATTGAAACTAATACAGGGTTTTCAGTAGAGCAAGGTGGCACTTTTGCTTGGAGTAATGATGTATTAGAAGTGACAGGTGCACCAGCCGAAGATGTAATCTATACAGTAGAAGAAGTGCCTGCAAATGGTTGGTTAGTGAAAGGGGCAAGCATTCTAAATGCAGGTGACAAGTTTACTCAAAATGATATTGAAGTAATGAATCTGCTATACATTAATGATGGAAATGGTTCAGAAGATAAAGTAGTACTTTCAGCGAGAGACCGTGCAGGCTCAAGTTTAGAAGCATTTGATGTAAGCATTACAATTCAATAAAAAATAAAAATGATGGGGAAAGTATTGATGAGATGGAAGAAACCAATGCACTTTTCGGCTGTGTATATGCTTGGCATATTGTTTTTTAATTTAAACTCTTGTTCTCAAGCTCAAGAGGAAGAAATACTCGATGTAGACAAGAAAAATCGAGTGATAGAATTTTCCGGCTATGAATGGATTGTTCGTACATCTGATGAGGAGAAGTTAGGGCCTGGCCCTAATTACTTCTCTGATTCAGAAGAAAATGTATGGGTTGATGAGGAAGGAAAATTGCATTTAAAAATTGTGCAAAGTGGAGGTAACTGGTATTGTTCGGGTATCTCTTTGCGCAAGTCTATGGGCTATAACAAATATGTTTTTTATGTAAGTAGCCGAGTAGATCAGTTGGATAAGAACGTAGTTGGCGGACTTTTTACTTACATGAATGACGAAGAAGAAATTGACATCGAATTTTCTAAATGGTCTGATGCTGAAAACCAAGATTCTCAATTTGCTGTGCAACCTTCTTATATCGTTGGCAATAAGGAAAGATACGACCTAAAGTTAGACAATAATTTATCTACCCATTTTTTCGATTGGCAAACCGATAAAATAGATTTTGGTAGTTTTTATGGGCACACTTTAACACCAAAAGATACAGACATTATTAGCACTTGGACTTACACTGGCGAAAACATTCCACCAGATAGTGAGGAGCGATTAAAGATTAATTTATGGTTATTCCAAGGGCAAAATCCATCTGATAATCAAGAAGTCGAAATGATTATAGATCGAGTTGAAATCTATTGATGTAGACTCTTTCTCTAAAAGCATAATTGCTTAATTTTAATAAGTGCTGTCTATTTCACTTAAAAAAATAAAATGAAGTTAAAAAATATCATTAACACGCTAATTATCTACTGTTTTATAGCAGTGAGTTTTGTAGTAAAAGCTCAAACGACTAGCTCAGAAGATTTTGAAGTAAAAGGTTTTCATTTGGATTTACGGATTCAAGTAATGACGCCTGAAGCACTAAGAAACTTCGCGGACGAACTTGCAGCAATGGGAATGAATACGCTTGTGATGGAATGGGAGGGAACCTATCCTTTTGAAAAACATCCAGCTATTTCAAATAAATATTCTTATTCGAGAGAGGAGATAAAGGAGTTTGTTGACTATTGTGATAATCTTGGCATCAATGTAATTCCATTGCAACAGAGTCTAGGGCATGTTGAGTATATTCTTCGAAATTCTAGATATAGCCATCTCAAAGAAGATAGAAAAGACATCTCGCAGATTTGCCCAATGAAAATCACTGAAAGTAAAGCTTTGTTTACCGATCTGTTTTCAGATTTAGCAGCCATGCATAATTCAGAATACATTCATATTGGTGGTGATGAGACTTACCTTTTAGGGCATTGCGAGCTTTGCCAAAAGAAAGTAGAGGAAGAAGGAAAATCCAAACTCTTTGTAGATCATATGAAAATGATTGCTGAGATTGTGATTTCACTTGGCAAAAAACCAGTGATGTGGGCAGATATCATTCTCAAACATCCAGAAGCTGCTGAGGAGTTACCCAAAGAAACCATTTTTGTAGACTGGAATTATGGTTGGAAAATCAATCATTTTGGAGACATTCCCGGTTTACAAGCAAAAGGTTTTACTTTTTGGGGAGCACCTTCTATTCGAAGCCATCCCGACAACTGGTATGTAACCGATTGGCCTAAGCATTTCGAAAATCAGCGAGAGTTTATCCCATATTCTAGAAAGGCTGGGTACAAAGGTTTAATCATGACTTCTTGGTCTACCTCTGGTTTGTATGGATTTACTTGGGATGTTGGCTACGATGTAATGGGTATGGTTCAGATAAGAAATACTTATCCGATGTCTGGTTTTAAGATTTTGATTGCTTGTTATGGAGAGGCAATCAAAACAAAAGGGCCAATTGATACAGATAAGTTTATTCTTGATTATGCGGCAAATCAATTTGGATTAAATCAGAAAGATGCTGAAACATTGTTAGCATTTTTGTCTGTCCCACCAGAATTGATTGTGAACGGAAAGCCGCAAAAGAGTGAGAGTATTGAACAGATGCAGCTAAATTTTGGGAAAATAAGCGAGCAGATTAACAAAATTGAGACGAAGAAACACCAATCGGAATTTGCACATTTTAAACTCATGGCAGATTTAAGAATGCATTATCTCGATTACAAAGAAGTGGAAGCTAAATACAATGTTGATAGTTTTACGATTGCTCAAACTTCTGAGCTTGTTACCGAGCTGGAAAAAATACTAAAAGATGCCAAAGCTCTTAACAAAAGATTCACCGCTTTAAATAAAGACTTTTTGTACGACGCAGAAATCGAACATCAAAATCAATTGAGAGAAATGCCAATACAATTATTATATGATCGATTGACGAAGGTAAAATGATCTTAATGCGATTTCAAGTAGTCCATTTTTGAGGCTAAAAAATATATCATCTCTAATAAAAATTAGATTTAAAAGAACTGATTATGCAACTCATAAAGTTGATAGCTTTTGCTATTATCATTAGTTTTTCTTCTGTTTTTGCGCAGAAGAATATCAAAATTATTCCTCAACCAAATAAGATTGAATTGGGAGAAGTAGAATTTACATTAAATACTAAAACCCAAATTATAGCTTCAAAAGAGCTACAAAACGAGGCCAATTTTCTGGCTGATATTTTAAAAGAGGGATTTAATAAGAAAGCAAAAATACAATCTAAAGGTAAGGGAATTACGCTAACTATTGATCCTACTTTAAAGAGCCAACTCGGAGAAGAAGGTTATATACTTTTAATTAATAAAGCGGAAGTTTCTATAAAATCTGCGAGCAGTACTGGGGTATTTTATGGTGTTCAATCTTTCAGGCAATTGCTCCCAGCAGATTTTGAGTATTCCAATCAACAGGATGATATTTTAATTCCAACTGTAAAAATTACAGATACACCAAGATTTCCGTGGCGGGCTTTTATGCTCGATGAATCAAGACATTTTAAAGGGAGTGAAGAAGTGAAAAAATTACTCGATCAAATGGCTCTTTTAAAAATGAATACCTTTCATTGGCATTTGACCGATGATCAAGGTTGGCGCATAGAAATAAAGAAATACCCGAAGCTTACAGAGATTGGTTCGAAACGAGAAAACACACAAACAGAAAGAAAAAGCGATAAGCGAACTGGTGAACCTCACGAAGGTTTTTATACACAAAAGCAGATTAAAGAGATTATAGCCTATGCGAAAGAAAGACATATTACCATTGTACCCGAAATCGAGATGCCGGGCCATGCGATGGCGGCAGTAGCGGCTTATCCTTGGTTGGGTTCTTTGGGTACTACTACAGCAGTTCCAGAAACTTTTGGCAAAATGGACGATTCCTTCAACATTGCAGACCCAAAAGTGATAAGTTTTTTAAAAGATATTTTGGATGAAGTAATGGCGCTATTTCCTGGTGAGGTGGTACACATTGGAGGTGATGAAGTAAACTTTGAACCATGGGAAAAGTCTGAGAAAGTTCAAAAATTCATGAAGAAAAATGGACTGAAATCTCCGGTAGATTTACAGGTTTATTTTACCAATCAGATTTCTAATTATATAGATGAAAAAGGTAAAAGAATGATGGGTTGGAATGAGATTATGGGCGATAATATTCACGAAGAAAACCAAGACAAAAAACTGGAAGTAGAGCAAAAATTAGCCAATTCTGCCATTGTACATTTTTGGAAAGGCGATCTCAATTTGATCGCTCGTGCGGTAAAAGACGGTTACAATGTAGTAAACTCAAACCATTGGGATACTTATTTAGATTATACATTTGAGCGAACTCCACTTTCAAAATCGTATGCCTTTAATCCCATACCCGAAGGTTTAGGAGAAAAGTATCATTCATATATTCTGGGCTTTGGCACACAAATGTGGACTGAATGGTTACCGACACAAGAAAAATTGGAGCGACAAATTTTCCCCCGACTAGCCGCCTATTCAGAAGTAGGCTGGACTAATTTAGCTAACAAAGATTTTACAACATTTGAAGACAAGCTTGTAAAGCTAAAGCAAAGATGGAATCTTGCTGGCGTATATTATTATGAGGAAGATGAGAAGTTGGATTAGTTAAATCAATAATAGAAAAATGATTAGCCATAGTATTTTGGAGGAATGCTATGGCTTTTAAGTGGTCAAATTTTGAAACAAAACTCAAAATACCCCTTTATTCATTTTTTAATGTATGAATAGGATTCAGCTTTGCTACTTTTAGCGTTTGCCAGCCAATGGCTAAAAAGGCTAAGAACATGGCAAGACTAGCAGTTAAAATAAAATCTGAAGTGCTCATTTGTATTCTGTAGGAGTAGTTTTCTAACCACTTTTGCATAAGTTGCCATGCAATTGGGAAGGCAATTATGATAGCGATAAAAATAACTTTAATAAAGGATTTGCTTAAGGTGTAAAACATATTGCCAACACTAGCTCCATGAACTTTTCTTATGCCTACTTCTTTAATTTTACTACTTGTTTCTTTCATAGCAAAAGCGAAAAGACCTATTAATGAGATTACAAGTGCGATTGTTGTAAATCCAAAATAAACCTTGCTGATCAATTTTTCTTTTTCATATTGTTCTTTCAATTTTGACTCTAAAGAAGTGTATTGAAAGTGACTTGAAGGATTTATTTCACTATGAAGATCTTCAATATAAGACAAACATTCTTTTTCTTTACCATGTCGCATTTTTATCAGCATCTTATCTTCTATGTCGCTCATATATACAAGCATAAGTGGTTCTATTGAAGAAGATAAATGCTCATAATTGAAATCTTTTACAACTCCTATTACATCAAAACTACCCCAACTACCATTAACAAGCATCGCATCATCAATTTTAGCTAAGTTCCAGTATTTGAATGCAGCCTCATTAATCACCACTTTACTTGGTCTATTTCTGTCCAATGAGTCATTAAAGAAACGCCCCTGAACCATCTCTAACCCCAGTAAGTCATCATAATTATTTCCTATTGTAATAATTTTTTGCGTAGTAAAATCATATTGTTTGCCTTTAGGTTTCCAAGTCATTGGATATGCTGTACCATGCACAGGTAAATCTCCTTGTGAAACCGCTAAAATATCAGGGTGAGAACCAAGCTCATGTAGAATGTAATCGAATATACTTTGTTGTTCATTTCTTGCCTGCATACCTTCTTCCCGAGTTTCGAACTGCTTATAATCGAGTTCATCTAAAAAGTCTACTGCAATAATATTATCAGGCGCATAACCAAGATCTTTTTCTAATAAGTATTGAAATTGTTTATAAACAACAATCGTAGAAATCATTAAAAAGATACTGAGTGAATATTGAGCAGTAATAAGAAAATGTTGTATTCTTGGTACTTTAGCGTTCACAATCTTGTTTTGAAATGCCTCAGTAATCTTGATTTTATATATTAATATTATAGAGAATACAATAGGTATTGATATAAGAAATAATAAAATGGCAACTATGGATAGAAAACTGTCTAAATAGTTAAAATCGATTTGAAACTCTATTATTTGTTCGTAATAAGGAAAGATTGCCATTAATAACAAGCCGGAGGCGATGGCTGCTACAATAAATAAAACCAATTTTGTTACTACAGATTGAATAAGTAAGTCAAACTTTGATGCTCCATTTACATGTCTAATGGATAGCGATTTTACAGTTGATATTTGAAATATGGTCTGCAGGTTGGTGAAATTCATGGCACAGATCACAATTATCATTAATGCAATAAATGACATAATCCATACCTGATTCATATTGCCGTATCTGTAAAAAATAGCAGACTCAAATTGATTCCCAAAATAGAATGAACTTAATGGTATTGTACTAAGAACACCTTCTGGAAACTGTTTTTTAGAATCACTTTTACTAGATATTTGCTTATCAAACTGATCTTTGTTAAAGTGCTCATCTACTAATATAAGACTGTGAGGCATTCTTCCCCAGAATTTTTCCGAATGTGTAGGAATCAATATATCAAATTTCATTGAACTATTTGATGGAAAATTTTCCATTACACCAACTACTTTGTAAACAGAGCTGTTATCAATGAGTGTTTCTATCGTTTCTCCTATAGGATCTTCATCTCCAAAAATCTTATTAGCTAATGAGCTTGATATAATAATGTCGTTAGGGTCTTTAAGTACACTTTCAGGATCACCATATTTAAGTGGAAAATCGAAAAAATCAAAAAAAGTACTATCGACCACCCAAGTTGTACCTTTATAGTCATTACCCTTGTGTGTCACTTTACCATCATCAGGACTATAGGTATGGATCAATAATGAGTTTTTAACAGAAGGGAAGGTGGTATGATCGATCAAGTAGGTAGATGGTCTTAATTTAGCCATAGGATTTTGCCTCATTGTGACCAAATAAATATTATCAAAATTCTTATGGAAACTGTTGATATTTACTTCATTATTAACCCAAGAATAGATTAATTGAAAACTAACAGCCCCAATTATCAAGCTTATTAAACTAATAAAAGTTATGAGTTTGTTTTTTAGTAAGATTCTCGGTGCAATGCTGAAATAATTTTTTAACATACCATAATGATTTAGTTTATGAGTGCCTCCTATAGGGCTGATAATTTCTGGTCTAAATAGTTGAAGAACCTCTTTTGTAAAAGCCCAATTCGCTTGTTTAATCCCTTTTAGTTTAATTCTACTTTCAAATCGTTCTGTAAGATCACCTTCTATATCCTCCAAATAATCTGGATGGCAATACCATTTCAAAAAGCGTAATGGCAATTTTGGAGGTTGATTTTTACTACTGTTATTATTCATTCGCTTATTAAAAAGTAGTTTAAGGATAAAACTTAATAGAGTTCAACAATAAAAAAATAGTAATTGAAATGTCTCTTATTTTCTACCAATAATTTATTATTACCTTAAATGTAGTTTTTATATCCATTAATGCAAAGCGAAAAGAATATTATTTACCTTAAATGTAGTTTTTATACTATCGAGCACTTTTAATCTATAATGCAAGGTTAGATATTCAGCTTAATATTAGTCGAAATACTATCATGCCTTCTAGTAACCTCTTTTCTTTTGCTTTTTTAATATCTCGTTTTCAGCTTCTTTTTCTCTTCGTAGTATTTTCTTAAACTCAACAAGTCGTTTTTACTTTCAAAATCATAAAACTCAGTATGTAGAGAGCCGTTTGTGTGTAAAGCTAGATCAACATATTGTATGGGTATAGAATTATAACTTTTTCTAGTTCTAGCAAGAATTATCTTTACAGGAATATTCAGTTTATCTAGCAGAGAAAAATCTCGAATACTAGACTGTGCATCGGCAATTAAAACATAAATTTCTGCTTTTGGGTAATTACTCTGAGCATACATGAGCACTTCAATGTCATTTTCTGGAATATCTCCTCCATTTCCAAATTTTTGTACTTTCTCCATCAGTCTTACAATTGAATCCTGATCTTGTGTATTACTAGCATAAATTCCACCTGTATTGCCAAGTTGCTTTAGCGCATCTTTAGTATTATCTCCATCATTAAAGAAAATATAAGCCTGCACAGACTTTTGCTCTTTAATTGTCTGTTGCCACTTTAATATTTGCCAAGTAAAAGGAGCCATACTGTAAGTTAAATCTGTAATAATTACCCATTCACCGCTCCATAAACTTCCTTTTCTCTCAAGTGCATTTAATACAGTTGAATCAAACCCAATTTGCTCTCCAGTTATATCTATTTTGGGAATATAGACTTGTTCTTCTGAATTAAGCTTAGTTGCTAACTTTTCTTCTTTTATCTCTTTTCTAACATAGTTGATTGAAATACCATGTGGTAATTTTTTGGCCTCTTCAATTGTATTACAACCTGTTTGCTTTATCAATCGAAAAGTTATCTGGTTACTTTCTAATTTTGTTGGCAGCAGCTTTTGCAATTGGTAAAATATTAGCTGATTAAGTTTATCGAAATTTTGTCCTTTTGGGTAGTCGGAATAAACTTCACTGACTTCATTTATTTCAAATTGGTTAGTTTTAAGGCTATCTATCCAGAAAGAAACAGAGTCTATTTCAGCCTTTCCGAATGACATGGGCAACCATATTTCATTTGAATTACCATCATAAGAATTAACACTTATCTCTGTTGCATTTTGGTGAAAATCTAGATTATTAGATTGAGGATATAAATTATTAGGAATAAAATATAGAATGATTAATAAGCGACCGAGCATTTTCTGTTTAAATGGAGGTGAAAAAGTAAAATATAAGTTTTCAGATTGCGATAGAAGACTTAAAAATTTAAAAAGAGCGCCAAAACCATACCTAAAGACCATTATATTAAATGGTGGTTGATTAAAAAAAGGATATAATTTATAATGAAAACTTATAAAGCAGAAGAGTTAAGTTATTGGAAAACACTGAATATTTACAGTCTTGAAATAAAAAAGGCAAAGGATTTTATTATTGAACTAATCTATGTTTTGCCAGATGATACTTTAATCAATTTTGAAGGTAATTTAAGTAAAATTCAAAACCGTCAATATTATTCAACATTGATGAGATTAGGAAAACTGGATCTTCAAGAATGGATTTTTGGGAATTTCAACTAGATGAGGAATCAAGGGCATATATAACAAATGACTTTATTAATAGAGTAGGTATTAGAGATAATGTTGTTAATATATCAGCAAGGTATGATTCTAAACTGATGTTTAACTCAAATGATAATTTTGACACAGATAGTGTATTTATATCTTGTGGCAAATCAATCTCAAAAGATTTCCTAATCAAACAAAACCAACTTATGAATATTAGAAAGTTCCAGAAAGTTAGTATTGCTAATAGTAATAAATAGTTGAATATTAAAAAGACTTTGCTCAGTACAATTCAACAATGTACTTCCGGACATTTTGTCCAAACCCTTATAGAAAAATACTACAGTTTAGTTGAATCAATAAGAATAATACAAAGTTAACAAACCATTTTTAAACAAAGTACATCCGTGTTTATACTTTCTTCCCATTGAAGCAGCTTGGAGTAATAAAAACAGCTTTTTTTGGAGTAAAAAAGATATGTATATTTTTTGTTGGAAACATCAAGTTATTGAAGCATTTTTTCTTTATTTAGATAATGCCATAATCCTAAAATTCTAAAAATA
>PBYL01000114.1 GCA_002729595.1 Thalassovita sp.
CAAAACAACATATTCTTAATTCCTCAAGTAGCTGTTTTTGAGTTGCAAGGTAAAAAATTAGTATATGTAGTGGGTGATGATAACAAAGTAAACACGAAGGTTATCGAAACAAATGGGACATCGGATAAAGATTTTATAGTAACCGGTGGATTAAAGGAGGGTGATAAATTAGTAGTTGAAGGAGTTTCTAAATTGCAAGACGGGCAAGAAATTATTCCTGATACATCTACGTCAAAGGCTAATTTATCTTTTGTAGAGTAAAAATATCAACCCATTAATTATCTAACATGCTTAAGACATTTATTGATAGAACTGTTCTATCAACAGTAATATCTATTATCGTGACGATTCTGGGTGTTTTAGGATTGATTTCCCTTCCTATAGAGCAATACCCAGAAATTGCTCCGCCAACAGTGCAGGTAACAGCAAATTATACTGGAGCAAATGCAGAAACTGTATTGGAAAGTGTAATTGTTCCATTAGAAGAACAAATTAACGGGGTAGAAGGGATGACTTACATCACCTCTACAGCCAGTAATGACGGTTCTGCTACAATTAATGTATTTTTCGAATTAAGTGTTAACCCAGATATTGCTGCAGTAAACGTGCAAAACAGGGTATCTAGGGCAAATAGTATACTTCCTTCAGAGGTGGTGCAAACGGGTGTAACTACTGTAAAGAGTCAGACGAGTTCACTTATGTTCGTTTCTATTTTCTCAGAGAATGATGAATACGACGACATTTTTGTTCAGAACTATGCCAACATCAACCTTTTACCAAAGTTACAAAGGGTAAAAGGTGTAGGTCAAGTAAGTGTATTGGGTTCTAAAGATTACTCAATGCGTATCTGGTTAAAACCAGAGAAAATGGCTGCATATAAAATTGTTCCGGCAGATATTCAAGCTGCTTTAAGAGAGCAAAATGTGGAAGCTGCAATTGGTAAATTTGGTGAAAATGCAAACGGTATTTATGAGTATGTAATTAAATACAAAGGCCGTTTGTCTGAAGCGACTGAATACGAAGACATCATTATTAAGTCAGCCGGAAATGGTAATTTCTTAAGATTAAAAGATGTAGCAGAGATAGAGCTAGGAGGATTAAATTACAGCTCTAACAATTTTGGTAATGGTAATCCGGGTGTGGCAATGGCAGTTTACCAGTCTTCTGGTTCTAATGCACAGGAGATTGTAGAAGAGGTAATGACGATTATGGAAGATGCCAAAGGCAGCTTCCCAACAGGTATAGACTATGTAATTCCATTTAACTCTAAAACCTTTCTCGATGCTTCAATTAGCAAAGTGGTACATACACTGATAGAGGCTTTCATATTGGTATTTATTGTTGTATTTATCTTTCTTCAAGACTTTAGATCTACGTTAATTCCAATTATAGCAGTTCCAGTAGCAATTATAGGTACCTTTTTCTTCTTGCAATTATTCGGGTACTCCATTAACATGCTTACTTTATTTGCAATGGTACTGGCAATTGGTATTGTGGTGGATGATGCCATTGTAGTGGTTGAAGCTGTGCATGCGAAGATGGATGAAGGAGAAAAATCGGCAAAAAATGCGACACTTACTGCAATGAGTGAGATTACAGGAGCGATTGTTTCAATTACGTTGATTATGTCTGCGGTATTCGTTCCGGTAATGTTTATCCAAGGTTCTTCAGGAGTGTTTTATCAGCAGTTTGCGATTACGCTGGCAATTTCGATTCTAATTTCAGCACTAAACGCATTAACACTGTCACCAGCATTATGTGCGCTGTTTCTTAAACCACACGATGATTCTAAACATCATAAGAAAAATATAAAAGACAGAGCATTTGATGCCTTTAACACAGGATTCGACGCCTTAACTAACAAATATTCATCTTCTATCAACTTTTTGTTAAAAAGAAAATGGATCGCGATACTAGGTTTACTACTTTCAGTAGGAGGAGCCTATTATATGTTCCAAACTACTTCATCAGGTTTTATTCCGGGAGAAGATAGAGGAATTATTATGGGTGATGTTACATTGCCTCCGGGTACTACACTAGAGCAAACACAGAAGGTAGTAGATAAACTAGATTCTATTTACCAGACCATGGATATTATAGATTCTAGGATGAACGTAGTTGGATTTAGCCTTCTAAATGGTGTAAGAGGTAGCTCTTATAGCCTTTCAGTAGTGAAGTTGAGAGATTGGGACGAAAGAACTGAACCGGGGCAATCGGTAGATGCAGTTGTAGGGCAATTATTCCAGAAAACAGCTTCGATTAAAGAAGCCAGATTCTTATTCTTTACTCCTCCAAGTATTCGTGGTTTTGGTAGTAGTGATGGTTTCGAAATGAAATTATTATCTGAAGCAGATGATAGCTGGTCTAATATGAGTCAGGTATCTGGTAAGTTCTTACAAGCTTTAAATAAAAGACCAGAAATTCAGTATGCGACAACAAACTTTAACCCGAGTTTCCCTCAATATAGACTTGATGTAAATTTGGAGAAAGTAAAAGATGCTGGACTAAGCTTAAGCGATATTTTTAATGCATTACAAGGCTATTACGGTGGTTTATACACAACCGATTTCACCAAGTTTGGTAAGCAGTTTAGGGTTATGATTCAGGCAAAACCTGAAGACAGACAAACTACAGAATCGCTAGATAATATCTTTGTTAGAAACGCTAATGATGAGACTGTAGCTGTTAGCCAGTTTGTAAGCATCGAAAGAATTTATGGGCCAGAATATGTATCTCGTTACAACCTGTTGAAATCAATTAATATTACAGGTAAGGCAAATGCAGGTTATAGTACTGGTGATGCCATAAAGGCTATTCAAGAAGTTGCTGCAGAGCAATTACCGGGCACATACGATTTTGAATTTACAGGTTTAACAAGAGAAGAAATATCATCAGGTAACCAGTCTATGTATGTGTTCTTGTTGAGTTTAATTTTCGTTTACTTCCTGCTTTCTGCACAGTACGAAAGTTATATTCTTCCATTCTCTATATTGCTTTCATTGCCAATCGGTGTAGCTGGGGCGATCACTTTTGTGAATTTTGCTGGCTTAGAAAACAACATTTATTTTCAGGTAGCACTCATCATGCTTATTGGTTTGCTTGCGAAAAACGCGATTCTAATTGTTGAGTTTGCACTTCAGAGAAGGCACCATGGATTCTCCTTAGTTGAAGCTGCCATAGACGGAGCCAAGGCAAGATTAAGACCTATTCTAATGACTTCATTCGCATTTATTTTAGGTTTGGTTCCATTGGCATTTGCAAGTGGTGTTGGTGCTGTTGGTAACCGATCTATCGGTATGGGTGCTGTTGGAGGTATGTTAATAGGCACCTTGTTCGGGGTGTTTATTATCCCAGTCTTATTTGTGATTTTCCAGAAATTGCACGAATCGATGGTAGGTAAACCAGATATGGATAAACCAGAATTGGAAAAAGTAGAGTCCTGATTAAAAATGTCAAATCGAATGAAAAAACTTAAAATATATCAATTAGCGATTCCAGTGGTAGTTAGTTTTCTGGTGCAATCATGTTTTGTAGCGAAAAACTATCAGCAACCGGAACTGAGTACAGAGAACTTATACCGTACAGACTTGGAGCTAGACAGCAATTCTCTAGCTTCCATGTCGTGGGATAAGCTATTTACAGATCCTGTTTTGCAAGGTTATATTCGTAGTGGTTTAGAGAATAATTACGATATGCTTATTGCATTGCAAACGCTTAAAGCTGCTGAGTCTAACATGCTGCAAGGTAAAGCATCTTACTTACCAACAATAGATATCGGCCCAACTTGGACACACCAGACCTATTCTAAAAATAGCCAGTTTGGTAGGTTGTTTAGTGGTTCTTTAGACCAGTTTGAATTTACAGCAAATGCTTCTTGGGAAGCAGACATCTGGGGTAAGATTAGAAGTACAAAAAGATCTGCTATTGCGGGTTACTTAAGTACATACGCTGCACAGCAAGCTATTCAAACAGAACTAGTAGCAAACATTGCTTCCGTTTATTATCAGATTTTAGCGGCAGATTCTCAACTAAAAGTGGCTGAATCTACACTAGAAAACAGAATTGAAAGTGTTGAGGTAATCCGTTCGCTAAAAGAGTCTGGTAGTGTAAATGAAGTGGCTGTTAAACAAACAGAAGCTCAGCAGTATAGTACCGAAATCATTATTCAAGATTTAAAGTACAATATCAAAATTCTTGAAAATACCTTAAGCATACTATTGGGTGAGGCTCCTAGCGATATTGATAGAGGTGTTTTTGAAGAGCAAGCAATTAATGCAGAAGTAAATCCGGGTGTACCGGCTTTGTTGCTAAGTCGCAGACCAGATGTAGTAAGCGCCGAGTTGGCATTTAGACAAGCTTTTGAAAATACCAATGTGGCTAAAAGTAATTTCTATCCATCGCTAACCATTACAGCGGCTGTTGGTTTGCAAAGTTTGGAGCTTAGAAATTGGTTTAGCGCCAACTCCATCTTTTCTACTTTAATAACAGGCATTACTCAGCCAATTCTAAACAAAAGACAGATTAGAACTAATTACGAAGTAGCCCAAGCTAACCAACAAACAGCTTACTTACAGTATGAGCAAGCATTGTTAAATGCAGGTAAAGAAGTATCTGATGCATTGGCAATGTATAAGAACGAAACCGAGAAAATGACCATCAGAAATAACCAGCTTGAAGCATTAAGAAGTGCGGCAGATTATTCTGATGAATTACTTCAATATGGTCTTGTAAACTATCTGGAGGTACTTACTGCAAAAGATAGTGCGCTAAGTGCAGAACTAGAATTAATAAATAATAAATACAACCAGCTAAATGCGGTAATTACATTGTACCGCTCATTAGGTGGGGGGTATCAGCCTCTTACCGGAATAATACCTGACTAAAAATTAATTTTCAGACGGATTGTCTTGGGCGGATAGTCTCGGACAGACTGTCTAGAAGTTAAGACGACTAACAAACAAATACAGCATTAAATATACATAACATATATATTTGATAAGTTGACTTTAACATGAAAAAAACTGAAGATATATATCTTCAGTTTTTTTATTTTGTACGAGTATAAAGTAAAATACTATTTTGAATGAGTTATGTACGGGTGGGTTTCCCGAAGATATAGCTCTAAAACCCTAATTATCTTTAAGGTTATAACTATTACATTTTTTTAGATTGGATTGTGCAAAGCATGCTGTTGAGCAGCTTTTTTAGACTTTGCAGGTATGTCTTAATCTTTCCTGCTTTATTTTTTGATATAAAATTGATCTCTCAGAAAAGAAGGGTCAGCGGAATTCAAACATGATTTTATGGCTAGATATAATATGCTTAAGTTTACTGAACCTTCAATGCGAATATATATCTCCTAAGAATAAATCGCAAGCGATAAAATCAATACTTGCATTTTAGTATACAAAGCCACTTAATAAAGCCTTATTTCTGTAAAATGGTTGAAATTACTTTAAGCATACCTGTATCGAAATTGTTGCCACTTATATCTGTAGTGAGAGATTCTTTAAGTCTGCGTATAATTTCGGGTAGATTATTTTTTAACTGATTGTATCGAGATAACTCATTTTGTAAATCTTCTATCCCTCTTTGTTTAGCTCTTCGCTTTTGTATGGTGTTATCAATATCTGCAATTTCATGTTCAATAATGTCTAGTGCATCATCAGTATAACTTCTGCTAAAAAAATCATTGTCGATAGAGCAGGGGATAAACTTTTTATTGGCGATTACTTCTCCTGCTGCAGTGAGAATGGTTTCCATAGCGACCCATGCAGAGAGTAAACTATTATTAGAAACTAGTGAAAGTGTAACATCATTTTCTTTAATGCAATTCTCAATAAAAGTCTTAATATCTTCACCAGCACGCATACTTTCAGTATCAATCGTAACGCGAATGCCTGTAGCTTCTAACTTGAGTTTTACCTTATCCGCAATATCTTTGTCTTTATGGTTGTATGAGATAAATACTGTGGGTAATTCAGCAAAGCCTTCACTTGAGTTTACATTTTCATCGTAACTAATTTCACTCAGGTATTCTAAGATGGCGTAAGTAATTTGAGCTCTTGTTTGTTGTAAACTACTTTCAGAAACAATACCCATTCTTTCTTCTTTCCTAAGATTGCTTAACCTGGCAGATTGTAAGATAATTTTGTTATGAATTTCTGTATTTTGAGTGATATTGAGCAGTTCTTCTATCGCTTTTTTTAGATTACCTGAAGCTATATATGTTTTAATATGATCTATCGACATGGCAATTGATTTTCTGTCTTAATTTAGGTAGATCATTTGATTTCTGCAATGTTAAATTATTGACTTTTTGTAATATGTCACAAAAAAAATCAGCTACTGAATTTGTAGCTGATTTATATTTTAACTCAGAATAGTTTATTCGTATTTAAGTGCTTTTACAGGATTGGTCAATGCCGCTTTAATTGCTTGAGAACTTACTGTAAATAGGGCGATTAGCACAGCAATTCCACTAGCTATAATAAATACACCTACACTTAAATTTATACGATAATTAAAGTCTGCTAACCAGTTGTCCATAAAATACCAAGCAACAGGCCAAGCTATTATAGAAGATACCATTACCAGCAGTAAAAAGTCTCTGGTTATCATTAATGTGAGGCCACTGGTAGAAGCTCCCAGTACTTTTCTAATGCCAATTTCTTTGGTGCGTTTTTCAGCAGTGAAAGATGCCAAACCGAAAATACCTAAGCAAGCAATAATAATGGCAAGCACTGCAAAGCATACAAACAAATTCATTACTTTCTCTTGACTTTGGTAAAGCTGATTAATGTCTTCATCTAAAAAAGTAAAGTTAAATGGAGCTTCGGGAGAGTATTTCTTGTGAATTTTTTCGATATGAGCAATACCTTCTTGCGGATTATTAGGATCAAGTTTAAAAGACATCCAGTTTAACCATTGGTTAGATAGCTGAAACATAACTGGCGAAATAGTATAATCTAAAGATTCGAAGTGGAAGTCATCAACAACACCAATAATTTTTCCTTTCTTCGGCACAAAATCCATAATGGTATATTCGAAAGTAATCCCTTCTACCTCTTTGCCAATTGGGTCTTTTAAACCTAGCATTTCCATCGCTGATTTATTAATAATGAAAGCATGATCTAAATCACTCGGAATGTCTTCGGAGAAATTTCTACCCATAATTATGTCTACATCATACAGATTAAAGAAGTCAGCATCACTGGTTACAGTGGTTAAAGAATAGGTTTCACCACCTTGCGGGTTAGCAATGGCATCTTGTATTTTGTAGCCAAGATTGCTAGTTAGGTTGCGAGTCATTCTTTTGTTGGAAGAGGTCATCGCAGTTACCGAAGGGCTTGATAGAATCTCTCTCTTAATCGCATCGTATTGCTTTACAAAGTTGGTGTCTGGCACACTCACAATTAATATATCATCTGTGGTAATTCCCAAGTCTTTATTTCTCAAGAAACTAAGTTGATCTGAAATGACGATGGTACCAATTATCAAAATGATTGATAGGCTAAACTGAGTAATTACAAGTCCTTTTCTGAGTGCTACAGAACCTCCGTTTAAAGTGCCTTTGTTGCCTTTTAAAACTGCTGCTGGCTTAAATGCTGAAAGGAAAAATGCTGGATAACTTCCTGCGATAATTCCTGTTACAAGAGCTAGAACAACGAAAGTAGCAATAATTGGCAAGTCTTTCACAAAATCTATCGCTAGGTTTTTTCCTGCCAGTTCGTTAAAAAACGGCATCGAGATTTCAGCAACTAATAATGCCAATACAAGTGAAAGCACAGAAATAATTACCGATTCGCCTAAGAACTGAAAAATAATCTGACTTCTATAAGCCCCTGCCACTTTGCGAAGACCTACTTCTTTCGATCTTTCTGCCGAACGAGCAGTAGAAAGATTCATGTAATTGATACAAGCTATAAGCAGGATAAAAAGTGCTACTATAGAAAAGATATACACATTTTCCATGCTTCCATTAGGTTCTAATTCTCCTCTTAAATGAGAGTTTAGGTGAATATCTAGCAAGTTTTGCGACATAAGACGCACAAAATCTGAAGCGCCTTCGCCAAAGGTGTGGTTTTCTATAAAGTCTTCAGCAGAAGCATTAAAACTAGCTATATCGTAATTGTCTTCTAGTAAAATATATGTTGTTTGCGAGCCTTCTCCCCATTGTGTTTTTACTCTCTCAGAATAGATATAGTCTCCAGTTTTCATGGAAACAAAAGCACTGTAATGCGCATGAGAATTTGTTGGAATATCTTCCATCACACCCGAAATCTTAATCTCATAGGTATGGTCTACAGTTACTGTTTTTCCGATTGGGTTATCATCACCAAATAGCCTCTTTGCCGTAGTCTCATTAATTACCATTTGAGTCGGCTCTGTAAGCACTTTGTCTGGGTCGCCATGTATCAATTTATAGTCAAAAACCTTAAAGATATTTGGGTCACAAATAGCAATGTTTTCAACAGTAAATTCTTTTTCATCAAACTCCATTTGAAAAGTACCAGACCTGCCAATTCGCACCACTTCTTCTAGCTGGCCATCATACACAGATTCTAGCGTAGGGCCGAGCACGTAAGGTGTAACAGTGCTGCCAACAAATTCTCCATCTTGGTTTTTGTATTCCATGTACACCCTGTAAATTCTATCTGCCTTCGAATTAAATTTATCGAAACTCAATTCGTCTTGTACATAAAGAATAATGAGAATACAGGCAGCCATGCCCACAGTTAAACCAAGAATGTTGATAAGGCTGAAAATTTTATTACTCAGCAGGTTTTTAAATGCAACTTTTAGGTAATTCTTAAACATGACTCATTTGTTTTAGTATATCTTCTTTTATAATTTGACCATCGAACAGGTGGACTTTTCTATTGCTGTATGCAGCATCGTGCATAGAGTGAGTAACCATTACAATGGTGGCTCCTTTGCCGTTTAAATCAGACAAAACTTTCATTACCTCTGTACCATTTGCGCTGTCGAGGTTTCCTGTAGGCTCATCGGCAAGTATTACTGCCGGATCGTTTACAATGGCTCTGGCAATGGCAACTCTTTGTTGCTGGCCACCAGAAAGTTGCTGTGGATAATGCGATGCTCTGTGGATAATGTCTAATTGAGACAGCACATGGTTAATCTTTTCCTTTCTTTCTTTACTGCTTAATTTGGTATAGATCAATGGTAATTCTACATTGTCGTATACATTCAGTTCATCTATCAGATTGAAACTCTGGAAAATAAAGCCGAGATTCTCTTTTCTCATATCAGCTTTTTGTCTTTCTCCCAAACCGCTTATATCTTTTCCTTTAAAAAAGTATTTACCCGAATCTGACTGATCTATTAAACCCAAAATATTTAGCAGAGTAGATTTTCCACAACCCGAAGGGCCCATAATGGCTACAAATTCTCCTGCATTTACTGAGAAAGAAACTTTCTTTAAAGCGGTAGTTTCGATTTCGGTAGTTTTGTAAATTCTACTTATTGATTCTGTTTTTATAATTTCGTGCATATTTGATAAATTGAATGCAGCTGTAAAAAGCAATTTTAACACAACTGTTTCAACTAATGTACTTTAGTATTTAAGTAATTGATAATCAGTTGTATAATATCAAATTAATTAAATTTTTTTAAATAAAGTGTTTCATCAAGAAACATGGACTGTTTC
Organism: Thalassovita sp.; assembly: GCA_002729595.1. Lineage (GTDB taxonomy): Bacteria > Bacteroidota > Bacteroidia > Cytophagales > Flammeovirgaceae > Chondrinema. Next base: position 9,671 of record PBYL01000114.1, read on the forward strand.
AGATTGGAACAGTGTTTCATATCAGGCATGCAAGATACAGAAGGTATTATACTAGTAGTGGACAACGACAGTGATGTATTATTTACAGCAAGTCTCATTTTAGAAGATGATTTTGCGGAAGTGCATACTGTGCAAAAGTCAGATGCGGTATTTTCTTTTTTGGGAAAGAATGAGGTAGACGTAATTCTATTAGATATGAACTTTTCAAAAGGTGCCACTTCTGGTAAGCAAGGTTTGAATTTGCTAGAGCAAATAAAGCAGAAACATCCAGCGGTGCAGGTGATTATGAGTACTGCTTATGGTGATATTGACTTGGCAGTTAGCTCGATGCAAAAAGGAGCTTGCGATTTCGTGATGAAGCCTTGGGAGCCAGCCAAACTCATATCTCGTATCAATAAAGCATTAGCGAATAAACCGCAATTAGAGACTGAGCAACTCGAAGAAGATAAGCCAGCAACGCAATCTAAATTAGTATTTCAGTCCAAAGCAATGCAGGATATAATGAAGTTGGTGGAGAAAGTAGCCGCTACAGAAAGTAGTGTGTTGATTCTTGGTGAAAATGGAACAGGTAAAGGTTTATTGGCTAAAGAAATCCATCGTTTGTCTCAGCGAAATAAAAAGCCTTTTGTGCAAATAGACTTGGGCTCTTTGCCAGCAAGTTTGTTTGAAGCAGAGCTTTTTGGGCATGCAAAAGGTGCTTATACCGATGCCCGAGAAATGAAAAAGGGCATGATCGAAATGGCAGATGGGGGCACGTTGTTTTTAGATGAAATTGGCAATTTGTCACCCATGTTGCAAGCCAAATTGTTAACCGTGGTGCAGAGTAAAAGAATTGTGCGAATAGGAGAGATGGAAGAGCGAGCTATCGATTTTAGATTGATAAGTGCCACCAATATGCCACTCGAAGAAATGATGGAACAAAGTAGAGATGGCATGCCTGCTTTTAGAAGAGATTTGTTTTTTAGGATTAATACTGTTGAAATTTTATTACCACCATTAAGAGAGCGAGTAGAAGATATTCCTTTGCTAACTTCTCATATCTTACAAAAGCTTGAACATAAGTATGCTAAAAAAGAGCTTAAGCTTAGCCAAGAAGCATCTACAAGTTTAAAAAAGCACTCTTGGCCTGGCAATATTAGAGAGTTGGAACAAGTGCTAGAAAGAGCTGTCATTCTATCAGATAGTGAAGTAATTGAAGCTGAAGCTTTAAAACTGCGAGGAATACATCAAAGCCCTAATACGAATACTTCGGAGAGTTTAAACCTAGAAGAGATGGAAAAACAAGCCATTGTAAAACTCATCGATAAGCACAAAGGGAACATGACCAAAGTAGCCAAAGAGCTTGGTGTGGGTAGAACTACACTTTACAGAAGATTACAAAAATATGACTTGTAAATAGGTTGTTTTCAGGATTTTACCTTTTTCAATAAGTCTTCTTTCTTATACTTTTTTGGAGCATAGAGAAAGCCAAATGCTTCGGCTCCTTCTTTTGTATGTACTTTGTGATGTACATAATGGGCATTCATAATTCTTTTGAGATAAGGATTGTTTGCCTTAAAATTGACTTTGATTCTTCTGTGTACAATTACATCATGAAACACAAAATAGAAAATACCATAGGCAGTAATGCCAAAACCAATTGGCGCTAAAAACCACAGTGCCGGTACCTCAAAACCAACTACAATGGTAATAATTGCAGGAATACTGAATACGAGGGCAAACAGATCATTACGTTCTAATGTGTGGTTGTGATGTTTATGATGCGAACGATGCCAAGACCACAAAATACCATGCATAATGTATTTATGTGTAAACCATGCGGCTCCCTCCATCAACAAAAAAGTACCTACAATCAGAAAAATATACATTGCTACCATCAATACGGAATTGGTTCTGTCAAATATATTAAATGAAAGATAGATGGCCTTGTGTTGTGTCTATCTTTCATAATAAATCCCTAACAAAGTGTTCGGTTGATTGTTGATGAAAAAAGCTATTTTTAGCCAGTTTCTTAGATTTTATATCACACCTAAAAACTCACAAGCTTTTCGGGCTGCATCTTGTTCAGCTTTCTTTTTACTCAAGCCAAAACCTTCAGAAACATCTTCATTATCGATGGTCAGTTTTACTTTAAACTGCTTTTTATGTTTGGCGCCAACTTCTTCAATTACACTAAAATTGATTTGTCTGTTGTATTTCTGGCACCATTCGATAATAGTACTTTTAAAATTATTGGTTGTTTCTATGATCTCTGTAAGATCGTAGTGGGGGATAATAAGTTTGCGAATTATAAAAGATTTGCAAAACTTAAAGCCTTTATCGAGATATACAGCTCCGATAAAGGCCTCAAGTGCATCACCGAATAAAGATTTGTGTGTAGCACTGCTCTTTTTCTTACCATCAAATTCAACAAGCGTACTAAGCCCTATTTTGTTGGCTAGCCTGTTTAATGATTCGCGGTTTACAATTCTAGAGCGGATTTCAGTTAGAAATCCCTCTTCTTTATAAGGGTATTTTTTGAAAAGATACTCAGCTACTACAGCACCGAGAATAGCATCTCCTAAATATTCGAGCCTTTCATTAGATTCTTTTAAACCTTTCTCGTTGACCTTGGCAATAGAAGTATGTTTCATTGCCAGTTTATATAATTCTACATTTAAAGGTGTAGTGCCAACAATAGTACGAACCGCTCGGATAATCTCTTTATCCTTTTTAGAATAATAACCTGTCCAATATCTAATGTATTTTATAAGGTTCACTAGTTGTCATATTTGCGCAGCAAGATAGAACAATTATGTCCTCCGAAGCCAAAAGTATTACTTAATACTGTTTTAACTTCCCTTTTCTGAGCTTTATTAAAAGTAAAGTTCAAATTTGGGTTAAATGTATCATCATCGTTAAAATGATTGATAGTAGGAGGGATTGTTTGCTTTTCAATAGCAAAAATCGATGCGATCGCTTCAATCGCTCCGGCAGCACCTAATAAGTGACCGGTCATAGACTTGGTAGAACTGATATTCAGTTTGTAAGCGTGATCACCAAAAACAGTTTCAATCGCTTTTACTTCACTAACATCACCAAGTGGGGTAGAAGTCCCGTGTACATTAATGTAATCTACTTCATCTGGAGAAATACCAGCGTCTGAAAGTGCATTAACCATTACCATTTTTGCTCCAATACCTTCTGGGTGTGGTGCTGTAATGTGGTGAGCATCAGCAGACATACCGCCACCGATTACTTCAGCATAAATTTTAGCGCCACGAGCTTTTGCATGCTCAAGTTCTTCTAAAATTAATGCACCAGCTCCTTCACCTAGTACAAATCCGTCTCTTTCTTTATCAAATGGTCTTGATGCAGTCTCAGGACTGTCGTTTCTTTCTGAAAGTGCTTTTAATGCGTTAAATCCACCAATACCAGATTCAACAACAGCAGCTTCAGAACCACCAGATATTAATATATCAGCTTTACCTAAACGAATGTAGTTAAAAGCATCTACCAATGCATTTGTTGAAGATGCACAAGCAGAAACAGTTACAAAGTTTGGCCCTCTAAATCCAAAATTGATAGAAATATGTCCGGCGCTAAGGTCGGCAATCATTTTAGGAATAAAGAATGGGTTGAACCTTGGAGTTCCGTTTCCGGTGGCAAAGTCTCTAACTTCGTCGTGGAAAGTTCTTAAACCTCCAATACCAGATCCCCAGATAACACCAGCTCTGTCAAGATCAATTGCTTCTAGATCAAGGCCTGAGTTTTTTATCGCTTCTTCAGCAACTATTACAGCATACTGAGTGAACGGGTCCATTTTTCTAGCCTCTTTTCTGTGGATATGATCTTCGATTTTGAAGTTCTTTATCTCACAAGCAAATTTGGTTTTGAAGTTTTCTGTATCAAATTTTGTAATTGGTGCGGCTCCGCTCACACCTTTTTCCAAGCCTTCCCAATACTCTTCGAGGTTGTTTCCAATTGGTGTAAGGGCTCCGAGTCCGGTAACGACTACTCTTTTAAGTTCCATAAAAAATTATGATTTTCAGCGGTCAAACTTGAAATAACTAAATTGTTTAGAAGTGTAAAGCTAAGTTATTTCTTAAATACAGACAATTTGCCTGCCTTGCTTAAAAAAATCAGACCTGACAGGTAATATCAAAAATGTTACAATATACCTGCAGGTCTAAAATGTCTTGAAAAAACCAGCGATTTAGCTTGCGTTTTCTTCCAGATAGCTAATAGCTTGTCCGACAGAGGTAATGCTTTCAGCCTGGTCGTCAGGTATTGAGATGTTAAACTCTTTTTCAAATTCCATAATCAACTCTACAGTATCTAAAGAATCAGCTCCTAAGTCATTAGTAAAACTAGCTTCTGGAGTAACTTCAGACTCTTCAACGCCCAAC
>PBYL01000115.1 GCA_002729595.1 Thalassovita sp.
ACTTATTTATTCCATCAGAATTAACCTGGAAAGAAAAGGGTATTTCTATAACTCAAGAAACTAAATTTCCAGAAGAAGAGAAATCAACCTTCACTATTACTGAAAATAAAGCAGGAAAATTTGCACTTAAAATCCGTTATCCATCTTGGGTAAAAGCCGGAGCTTTAAAAGTTTCTGTGAATGGCAAAGCTGTTGATGTACATGCAAAGCCAGATGAATATGTTTCGATTGAGAGAAAGTGGAAGAAAAATGACAAGATAGAAGTTACGCTACCCATGCAAACCAAAGTTGAAACTTTGCCAGATGGTTCGAATTTCGTAGCGGTGCTGCATGGTCCGATTGTATTGGCAGCTAAAACCAGTACAGATAATTTAGATGGTCTTTTTGCAGACGCAAGCCGCATGGGGCACATTGCCAATGGAGATAAATATCCATTGAACGAAATGCCGATGATTGTGACTGAAAAGGAAAATATTGTGGATTATATTAAACCAGTGGCAGGTAAACCAATGACTTTTGAAATGGGTGAGTTGGTTTATCCGCAAACTTATAAATCATTAGAACTCATTCCTTTTTATAAGTTACACGATGCGAGATATGTGATGTACTGGCAAAAAGAAACACCTCAAAGTTTAGCTCAGATTAAAGAGCAAATGGCTAAAGCTGAAGCCGAAGCTGCAAAGCTAGCTGCCATGACGATTGATATGGTAAACAGTGGAGAGCAACAGCCAGAATCTGATCACTTTGTGAAGAGTGAAAAATCAAATACAGGTTTAAACAGAGGCAGACATTGGAGAGATGCAACAGGTTGGTTTAGCTATCAATTAAAAGATAAAAACAAAGAAGCTACCTATTTGCGATTGACCTATTTCGGAAAAGACAATGGCAGAACTTTCAAAATATTGATAAACGACATCGAACTGGCAGAAGAAACATTAGATGGCAGCCACGGAGATGAATTCTATACCAAAGATTATAGCATTCCAGATAACTTGGTACTAGATAGCGATGGCTTACTCACCGTAAAATTTGTTGCTAACGAAGGCTCAGTAGCCGGCGGCATCTACGAAGTAAGACTCATGAAAGAATTAGAAAAGTAAATTAACTCGATTAAAAACAAAAAAGACAGCATTGATGCAAATTCAAATGCTGTCTTTTCTTTTAATACTTTCTAAAATATCAACTTACAGTATTCTCAACTGCTTTTAATTCATTCATAATTTCAGAGAAAATTTGGAAAGACCTTACTCGGTCTTCATGATCAAATATATTTCCGGCAACCATCACTTCATTCACACCAGTTGAAATCAAGAAATCCTTCACACGGTCTTTTACAGTTTCTTTGCTTCCAATAAATGCATATTTAAACATGCGTTGAAAAGCTGGATTTTGCACCAATTCTCTAAGCTCTTGTGAAGGCTCAATTGGTGGTTGTAAGTAATCCATATTATTGGTAAGTACACCGTACATCATTCTCACCATCGAAGTAGAAAGTTTTTCTGCTTCGTAGTCTGTGTCTGCAACAATGGCATTGATACAAGCAATGGTATATGGTTCTTTTAAATATTTTGAAGGTTGAAACTCACTGTAGTAAATATTCAATGCTTCATATAACATTGCCGGAGCAAAATGGCTGGCGAAAGCATAAGGCAAACCTTTAGCCGCTGCCAAATGTGCGCTATCTGTGCTTGAGCCGAGAATGTAAACTGGAACATCAACTCCCTCTGCTACAGTAGCTCTTACTTTCGAATGATCATTATCTGTTGAGAAATATTGTTGAATTTGACTCACTTCATCTGGGAAATGGTACACAGATTTCATTCTGTCTGAACGGATTGCATGAGCTGTTACCTGATCGGTTCCTGGTGCTCTGCCCAAACCTAAATCTATGCGATTTGGATAAAGTGAACCCAAAGTGCCAAACTGTTCAGAAACTATAAGTGGGGAGTGATTTGGCAGCATAATTCCACCTGAACCCACTCTAATCTTTTTTGTACCACCGGCAATGTGCCCAATTAGTACTGCTGTTGCTGAACTGGCAATGCTAATCATGTTGTGATGCTCTGCCAACCAGAAGCGATTGTATCCGAATTCTTCGGCTTTTTGCGCCAGATCGAGACTTTTATTGAAAACATCTCCCGGAGTAGATCCTACGCCAACAGATGCTAATTCTAATATTGAATAGGGTATGTTTTTTCGTATGCCTGACATTTCTAGTTACTTTTATAGTGCCAATTGAAAGTTTACAAAGTTAATCATTCTTTGTGTGGGTAGTTTCTAACATTTCAAACCTCGATTCGATTCCATAAAATTTAATATTGTATATGGCTTTTGGCAGAATCTAAAAAGTGTTTTTTTATAAGTGCTTCATTATCAGATTTTATTGAATTATTTTATATATATTTCTATCAGAATATTACTCCATTATTCTTTTCCCACCTAAAAATAATTTGACAGTTTTCGACAAAAAGTGTATTATTGTCGAATGAAAGATGAAATAGTAAAAGCGGCAATTGTAGAAGCTTCAAAAGAAGTTTTTAGACAATATGGTTACAATAAAGTAACTATGGATGATATTGCCAAAGCTTGCGGAAAGGGCAGAAGTACCTTATACTATTATTTCAAAAATAAGCATGAGGTATTTGAAGAAGCAGCCATCGAAGAGTTTATGGATATTATCAATCCAGCTTTTAAACAAGTAAAAGAAAGCCAGACTATTGGCGAAAATCTTTTAGGGTTTAATAGCACCAAACTCAAATCTATTATTAGAAAATCTAAAGAGTATAAGCATCTTCTTACTGACTTGAGAGAGAATCAAGATTTTATGACGAAGACTTTCCAAACAGTAAGGAATAAGGAAATTGCCTCAGTTAAACAAATTCTAAAATGGGCAGTTGAAAAAGAAGAGATTGCATATATAAATGCAGGAGATTTAGATTTTCTTGCAATGGCTTTGGTTACTGCGATTAGCAGTCTCGAAAAAGAAATGTTATTATTTGGAGAAATTACAGATATGAGCAATAGAATGGAATGGCTCATAAAATTATTGATTAAAGGATTAAAGTAAATTTTTTTTGCCAAGTTTTCGACAAAAATACAATTAATGTCAAATGTCTAAATTTAATTACATGAATCAGCATGCTAGATTAGGAATCGCATTTCTGGTTATTTCCCTCTTCGTTACCAGCTGTGGGAAAGAAAAACAAACAAGGGTTTTTGAACCAATAGAAGTTGAGGTGGCAACAGTAGGCAGTAAAAATGGCCAAAACATCTCAGATAGAATTGGATACACAGGAACCATTGCCGCGAATAAAAAAGTTAATTTGAGTTTTCAGGTACCGGGTACATTAGAAAAAATTCCGGTGAGTATGGGCTCATTTGTAAGTAAGGGCACTTTGGTAGCAGAAATAGACGAAACTACTTATAGAAGTCAGTACGAAGCTCAAATGGCACAGGTAAATCTGGCCAAAGAAAACTATGAGAGAATAAGCAAAGTGTTTGAAAAAGGAAGTATTGCCGAAATCAAAATGATTGAAGCAAAATCTAAATATCAACAAGCACAAGCTGCAGCAAAAGCGACGTATCAGAATATAGCACACACCAAACTTCACGCTCCGATTAGCGGATATGTAGGGCAAAAAATGATGGAAGCAGGAGACGTAGCCAATCCGGGTAGACCAGTTGTGCAATTGTTAGATATTGATGTCGTAAAAGCAGAAGTGCCTATTCCAGACGAAGAAATAAATGCTTATCAATCAGGAGATACTGCCATTGTAAAAATTGATGCTTTGGGAGACCAAGAGTTTACCGGAGTAATTGACGAAGTGGCCATACAATCTGCCAGAGGGAATCCGGTGTATACTGCCAGAGTAAACATTAGCAATAAAGACAGAAAGATTAAACCGGGCATGGCTTGTACGATTTACCTACCAGAGCAAGATAAAAAACCTGCTGTAGCCAAACAGATAATTGTGCCAGTAGAGTCTGTACATGCTACCCAAGGCGGACACAGCTTTGTGTTTATCGCTGAAAATAACAAGGCAATTAAACGCGATGTGCAAACTGGCAAATTATACGACAATGGAATAGCCATTACCAGTGGACTTAAAAATGGAGAAAAACTGGTTACATCTGGCTACCACAAACTCACTGATAACACTCCTGTAACCATAGTGGAGTAACAAAAACCAGCTAATTACAGCATTATGCAAGACAAGAATTCACTGATAGAATGGGCAATGAAAAACAAAGCATTTCCCCTAGGACTCGCTTTTGTTTTTGTGATCGTTGGTTTGCTCGGTCTATTTAAAATGCCCAGAAATGAGTTTCCAGATTTTACTGTAAGACAAGGTTTAATCGTAGGATACTATCCGGGAGCATCTCCCGAACAAGTTGAACAACAACTTACTTCCAAAGTAGAAGCCTTTCTGTTTGGATACAACGAAGTAGACAAACACAAAACCTACTCTTATTCCAGAGATGGAATGATGTACATTTATGTAGAAGTGAATGGCTCTATTAGCCACAACGATACGCAGCAATTTTGGAATAAGCTTAAAAACGAAATCCTGATTTTTCAACAAAGTCGCTTGCCAAAGGAGGTGAGAGGTGTAATTGTAAACAGCGATTTTGGTAGCACTGCAGCTATGATACTGGCTGTAGAATCATCATCAAGACCTTACAAAGACTTACAAAAGCATGTAGAAGATATAGAAGACGATTTGAGAACCATTGGAGATATGGCAAAAATCAGTCATTCGGGAGGTTTAACTGAGCAAGTAGGCATCTATGTAAAAAACAATAAACTGGCTCAATACGGAATTAGTCCTGCGGTAATTATGCAAACCCTCAAAAAGCAGGGAGCTATTAATCCGGCAGGAACTTTAGAAGGAGATTTTGTAGACAGACCCATCCACCTCACCACATTTTACAATACCGAAAGTGATCTGGCAAAACAAGTTGTACATATAGATGAAAACGGCAATGCGATTAGGTTACAAGATATCGCAGATATTAAAAGAGAGTATGACGACCCAGATTCTTATGTAACTGTAAATGGCAATAAGTGTATGATTATTACCATGGAAATGGCCAAGGGGAAAAACATTGTGCATTTTGGTGAAGAAGTAGATGAGCATTTAGATCGAATAATCAACGAGTTACCGGCTGATATAAAAGTTACCAAATTGGCAAATCAACCTAAAGTGGTAAACCACTCGATTGGGCACTTTATGAAAGAGTTTGCTTATGCACTCATCGGGGTAATATTAGTAACCATGATGTTGCTCCCACTTAGAGTAGCTACTGTGGCAGCAGCCACTATCCCGATTACCATCTCTGTGACTTTGGCAATTATGTACCTATTTGGTATTGAGTTAAACACAGTAACCTTGGCGGCTTTAATTGTGGTTTTGGGTATTGTAGTAGATGACCCAATTGTGGTGATCGACAACCACATCGAAAAGTTAGACCATAAAATGTCTGTGTGGGAAGCTGCTAGAAATAGTGCGATAGAATTATTTCCATCGGTCTTTACAGCCACCTTGGCCATTTCGGCGACCTTCTTACCATTGGTGTTCTTTATGCAAGGTGTAGCGGCAGATTTTGTAAGCTCATTCCCTTATACCATCATGATCGCATTGTTTTTATCGCTTGTCATTTCGGTATTGCTCGTTCCTTTTTTCAACACCATTTTCATTAAAAAAGGATTGCATCAAGAAGGAGTGAAGAAAGAGAAAAAATCATTACTAGATAGGCTTCAATCATTCTTCGATACATCAGTAAAAAAAGCATTAAAGCATTATAGAATCACGCTGTTCTTAGGATTTGCGGCAATTGCGGTAGGTATTTTATTGATGAGCCAAGTAACCAGACAGCTTTTCCCTAAGATTGAACGCGATCAGTTTGCCATTGAGATTTCACTAGCCAAAGGCTATAACTTGGCTAAGACCGATAGTGTAGTAAAAGAGTTTGAGCGCATAATGGCTAAAGACGAAAGAGTGGTTTCTTACACAAGCTTTATTGGTAAGAGTTCACCAAGGTTCCACACCTTGTATGCGCCAAATTTACCTGCTAAAAACTATGCACAAATACTTGTAAACACAGCATCTGATGCTGCTACAGAAGAGTTGATTGGAGAATACACAGAGAAATATTCGGAGATGTTTCCTTCTGCTTATTTAAGAATGAAACAGTTGGATATGGTACCAAGGCCAGCTCCGATTGAGGTGAGGTTGTATGGTGAAAATATAGATAAATTAAAAGAGTTTGGCGATCAGGTAATTGATTTGGCAAGAGTAACTCCGCATACAAACTGGGTAAGATCAAATTATGGTAACACCCAACAAAGTTTGTCTTTAGCTGTAAAGAATGATGAAACCGCAAAGTTGGGCTTATCTCGCAGCGATATTGCTAATACGGTTGCCATGAATGTGGTTGGCGTAACAGCCACACAAATCTGGGACGATGATTATCCGATCGATGTAAAAGTAAAAACTGAAAATACAGAGACACACAAACTGTCTTCACTCAAAGAATTATCGGTAATTGTTCCTCAGTTGAGAACAGTGGTTCCATTGAGACAAGTGGCTGACCTCAATGCTACTTGGAACGAAGACCAGATAGTAAGACGAAACGGTCGCAAGTGTTTAACCATTAGGGTTGATATTGAGAAAGGTGTAGTTGCAGATGGTATACTAAAAGACTTGAGAGCAGAAGTGGCTAACTTGGATATTCCTAGAGGCATTGAAGTTGAATACGGAGGTGAGTTTGAGATGCAACAAGAAAACCTCGGGCCAATGGGGCTTTCACTACTCATGAGTGTGATTATCATTTTCCTAATCCTCTTATGGCACTTCAAGAGTTTGAAACATGCCTTCTTAAGTTTTATGACCATGCCACTAAGCATCTTTGGTGCTGCACTAGGTTTAATCTTACTCAATTATCCATTCAGTTTCACTTCGTTTATGGGTATTCTGGCGCTTTGCGGTATTGTGGTAAGAAATGGAATTATCCTTATCGATTTTGCAGATGAGATCAAATTAGAACACAACCTGTCAGTAAAAGAAGCAGCCATACAAGCAGCACAGAGAAGAATGCGACCAATTTTCTTAACATCTTCGGCAGCAGCAGTTGGTGTTATTCCGATGATTTTGAGTAGATCAAGCTTGTGGGGACCACTAGGAACTGTAATCGCTTTTGGTTTAATGATGTCGATGGTACTTACCCTGTTTGTACTGCCGGTATTGTACTGGTTATTTTTTAGAAATGATGATGAAATTAAATCTGTAGAACATGCATAACAGAAAGTTAATTTATATAAAAAGCAATGCGACAATCTTGTTGGCTTTTATCCTTTTTCTCATCACTGGGAATTTGGCAACAGCACAAGATAATAGCATTAGCTTAGAGAAAAGCAAAGCGGCAGCACTTGAGTATAGCAATAACATCAAAAATGGCAATTTAAAAATCGAAGAGGCTGAGTTAATTAAAAAAGAAGCAGCATCTCACTATTTGCCAACAGTAAGTGCAGTAGGCGCCGGAATTTATGGTTTTGACGATATTATTGGAGCAATTCCACCATATCTCACCGAAGGAATTAGTAACATGTATTTGGCGGGTGTAAGTGCCACTGAAGTAATTTATGCAGGTGGAAAAATTAATAATTCTAACAAACTCGCTCAACTCCAAATCGAAGTAAACAAGATTAGAGCTGGGCAAGCACAAGACTCTGTACTTTTACTCACTGAACAGAAATATTGGAAATTGGTGCAAGTGCAAGAGCAGCAAAAAGTATTGTTGTCTAACGAAAAATACTTGGATGAACTCCTCAAGCAGCAGCAAGATTTATTAGATGAAGGATTAATTGCTAGAAACCAATTATTGAGAGTAAAAGTGGAGCGTAGCAAGCTTTTACTGCAAAAAAGTAGGCTTGAAAATGCGCGCAAAATCGTATTACTCGATTTTTCTTTGTACACTGGCATTCCTTACGATACTACTTTACTGGCTATAGATACATTTAATACCATTGCTGCTCCAGAACTCAAATATGTACAAGCAGACTCAGGTTTAGAAAACAACAGCAATTACCAATTGCTAGAAAAATCGATGGAAGCATCCAAATTGCAAACAGCGATTACTAAGGGAGGATTAATGCCAACTAT
>PBYL01000116.1 GCA_002729595.1 Thalassovita sp.
AATGGCACATATTCAAACAGTGATATAGAGAGTTCAGGTTTTCAATTATGGTACAATACAACAAATGATATTTCTTCTGCCTCTCAAATTGGCAGCTCTTTATCTTCCACAATAGGCACAAGTGAAACACTTAATTACACAGGCCTAAATCAATCTATTTCAATTGGCACTACTGGATATGTATGGTTAACAGTTGATTTAAATGCAGCAGCAACAGTAAATAATACAATTGGTTTTGAGCCTATCGCTTTTTCAGATATTAGTTTTGATAGAGGTACTAAACTAGGTACTGACCCTGTTAATTTCGGAACCCAATTTATTATTCAGTCTTCAGGCAACCCAGAGCCATCAGAACATGTAAGTGTTTTTTCTGCAGATCAATCAAGCAACTCTGATATAAGTTTAACTTGGTTAGATGCATCTGGCTCGCAAGAACCCGATGGATATTTAATCTTGGCAAGAAACTCAAGCGGTACTTTTCCATCTATTGTAGATTATACCCCAGTTTCAGACGACACAGACTGGACCGATAACCTAGTCACAGTAAATGTTAGCCACTTAGGTTTTACAAATGGCTATACTTTCTCTGGATTAACCGCTAACGAAACATACTATTTCGAAATTTACCCTTATACCAATGCTGGTATTGATATCAACTATAAAACTGATGCAGTGCCAACAGCAAGTGAATCAATAGTGATTACTCCAAGTACACAGGCAAGTAGCATTTCCTTTTCTAATGTAGGTAGCAGCTCTTTAGATTTAAACTGGACAAATGGAGATGGAACAAGTAGAATTGTTATTGCAAAAGCTGGAAGTAGTGTAGATGATACTCCTACAGATGAATACTCTTACACAGCAAATAGCACATTTGGTTCAGGTTCCGAAATAAATGCGGGTTCTGGAAATTATGTAGTTTACAATGGCTCAGGAAATAGTGCAAGCATTAGTGGATTATCACCATCAACTACTTACTATTTCCAAGTATTTGAATATAATGGCTCTTCAGGTAATGAAAAATATCTAACAACTACCAATACTGGCAATCCAAATAATACAGTAACTCTTGCAACTGAACATTCATCTCAGCCAAGTGGTATTTCATTAGCAAGCGTGTCTCCTACTTCAGCAATCATTAATTATAGTGCGCCTTTACCAGCACCAGAAAGTTATATCATCATAAGAGGAACTGGACCAACATCACACCCAGTTGATGGTATTAGCTATACTTCTGGTGACGACATTTCAGGAAATACAGTAGTTTATACTGGAAGTGCTTTAACATTTACAGATACTGGATTAACTCCGGGTAGTACCTATTACTATGCAGTATATAGTTATAATGGATCAGGACTCAGCACTAACTATCTCCAAGTAAATCCATTAAGCGATTATATAACTTTACCAGCAACTGAACCTACTACTCAAAGTAGCAACTTATTCTTTTCTACACTTGCATCTAACAGTTACAAAGTCTCTTGGCAAAATGGTAATGGAGCTTATAGAATAGTTTTAGTTAAAGAAGCTGCTTCTGTAGATGGTGCTCCTACAGATCAATATTCTTATACCGCTAATTCAGTTTTCGGAAGTGGAGATCAAATAGGCACTGGTAACTATGTAGTTTATAATGGAACAGGAAACAGTGTTACCATTACTGGCTTAAATACCGAAACAGAATATTATTTAAGTGTTATGGAATACAATGGTACTTCAGGTACTGAGAACTATCTTACTACAAGTGCATCTAGTAATCCATCATCTAGAAAAACGCTACCTATTATAAATACCCAAGTTTATATCTCGAATACTTATCCAGCTTGGAGTACTTCTGATGGAATGTTTATAAGCAGTGGTACAAGTGCTGGAGATTATTTACAAGATACAAATGATGAGATTACTTGGGGACACGATGGAAACGCAACTACATCATTAAGTACGTATTTAGAAGGCATTGTTTCTTTAAGGTGGGGAAGATCTTGGTACATTGCTAAGTCTGATTACAAGGGAAACTCAGACGGTTATTTAAAAGTAGTTTTCGATATTTCTGATGCAGGTATATCCGATACTTTTAATCCTAACTACAACTATAAACTTCTATATAGAAACTCTTTAACTGCCAATTTCACAGAAGTTAAAGTAAAAGGTTCTTATGTAGTGCCATTAGACGATAAAATAGAATTTTATCTTAATGCGAATATTTTACCTGAAGGGTATTATACAATAGGACGAACTGACGGTTCACCAGTCGCAGAAAATGCTTTGGACTTTGATGGAATAGACGATTATGTGTCATTAGGTAGTGATATTAGCCTGAGCTCTTCATTTACTATTGAATCTTGGGTAAAACTGAATGATATTACAGGAAAACATCCAATATTATCTAAAGGTAGTAGCGATAGTAATGATGAGTTTTTATTAGAAATTTCAGAAGGTATACTAACTTTTGACTGGGGAGGAACAAGTGCAAAGATTTCTGGAAATATGACTTTAGAAGCAAATAAGTGGTATCACGTTGCTGCTACTTATGATGCAGTAAGTTATACAGCAACACTCTATTTAAATGGATTAAACATTGGTGATGGTGCTGCAACTACTCATTTAACTACAGCCGCTTCCACTTATATTGGTAAATCTTACAGTTACTTTACTAATGGAAGTATCGATGAATTAAAAATATGGGATAAAGCTAGAACTGAATCTGAAATTAGACAAGACCTATTCCAAAGTATAAGTGGTAATGAAACCAACCTTATAGCATACTATCGCTTTGATCAATCAACTGGTACAAAACTGCCAGATTTAAGTGTAAATAGCCACAATGGAATTTTAGAAAGCAGCTTGGATGATAGTGATTGGATTTCATCAGCTGCTATGACCAAGCCTAATGTTACAATTGCTGCCAATAACGCAGCAGAAACTGTTAAACAAGGCCAACAAAAACATATTACTTATCAAGTAAGGTTAACCACAAATAATGCTGATGCCATTTTAACTGGTATTCAATTACTTACAAGTGGAGATTATGATAACTCAACAGACCTTGATAGCTTAAGACTTTACATTTCTGACAATAGCTCCTTAGACACATTGACAGATAACTTTTTACAAGCTATTGCCGCTCCGGCATCAGGAAGTTATGCTAGTTTCACATCACTGGCTAATTATCCAATTCTTACCTCAGGTTCTGCCAATTATTTATTTATTACTGCAGATGTAAATGAAAATGCTTCTGAAGGGAAAGTTTTTAGCATACAAGCTCCAACTGTATCAGATTTGTTTTTAACGGGAGGTGATATTATTGCTGGAACAATTACAGATGGCGGAGATCAAACAATCATTTCTCCCTATACTGTTACCAATACAAACGATTCTGGAAAAGGCTCTTTAAGATGGGCGATTGATAATGCTAACCTCTCTACAGGGAAAACAATTATTTTTAATATTCCAGACCCATCACCTTGGACAATAACATTAGGTTCTGATTTACCAACAATTACAACTACCACTACCATAGATGCATCTAGTCAACCTGGTTGGTCTGCTACTGATAGAATCAGACTCGATGGACAAAGTATGACAGCCACAAATGGTTTGCATATTCAAGCACCAAACTCAGCTATTTATGGATTCACCATGTTTGATTTCGACATTGGAATCTTTATAGATGGAGATGGCCAAGATGGTTTTGTTATTGGTGGTGCAGGAAAAGGAAATAATATTCAAAACTGTAATACAGGTGTTAAAATCATTGGTGCAGATAATGGCGTAATATCAGCTAATAGAATTGGAACAAGTGACGATGGTAGCACTCAAAATGCCAATGCGCTATATGGTATTCATTTAAGTAGTAATGCAACAGGGATTTTAATTGGTGGTACAGCCTTTAACACCGGTAACTTAATTGCAGGTAATACAGAAGCTAATATATTCCTTGAATCTTCTGGTAGCAATACTTTCCATGGAAATACCATTGGTGTTAACTTGTTATTGAGTAATCCACTCGGCGGTAAAAAAGGTATACATATAGATACCAATTCTAATAGCAATATAATTGGAGGTACTACAATAGCAGAATCAAATGTAATTTCTGGTAATACTGAATATGGCATTTTACTCGAAGGTAACAACAATACAGTTTCAGGAAATATCTTTGGTACAAACAATACTTTAAGTGCCGATCTTGGAAATACACTTGCAGCTGCTTACATCACAGGTATTGATAACACGTTTGGCGGAAGTTCATCAAGCAATGGTAATAGAGTGCTTTATAATGGAAGTGCTATTATTGTAGATGGTAGTAATTCTGCTGAAAAGAATAACCTGAGGTTTAATAAAATCTATTGCAATGATGCTGGTATCAGCTTAACCAACAATAGTAATAATCAGATCGCTGCTCCAACAATATCATATGCAAATATCAATACGATAAGTGGTACTTCTTCACCTGCATTTATTATAGATGTATTTACAGATAGCTTAAATGCTTGCTCTCCAAAACAAGGCAAAGTTTATTTAGGTACAGCAATAGCAGATGCTTCTGGTAACTGGTCTTTTACCGGAACTTTTGTAAACGATCATCAAATTACTGCTCAGGCTACTGATGCTTCTGGTAACTCTTCAGAATATTCTTCACCAGTTACAGTAGATGGTATCCCTCCTTCTGCTCCTGTGATAGGCAGCATTACCAATGATAGTTTTATCGATACAGATTTTATTACTAATGATAATACTATAATATTTAATGGTACCTCAGAAGCTAATTCTACAGTAGAAATTTATATCAATAATGCTTTAGCAGGAAGTACAAGTACAGATGAACTGGGTGACTGGTCATTTGATTATACTCTAATTACATTAACAGAAGGTAATTATTCAATACATGCTATTGCCATAGATGCTTCTGAAAACCAAAGTACCCAATCGACAACAATTACCTTACAAATCGATCAAACTGCACCTGAAACTCCAATTTTCACTTCAATAAGTGATGATACAGGAACTGCCAATGATTTTATCACCTCAGACAATACATTAACATTTAATGGAACCGCAGAAATAGGCAGCTTTATCGAAATCCAACTCGATGGAGCAATTATAGATACAGTGGTTACAGATGCATCTGGCAATTGGTCACTAGATTATACATCTACACCTTTAACTGATGGAAGTATTTTATTTACAGCTACTGCAATTGATTCAGCAGGAAATGTAAGTAGCAGTTCAGCAAATACAAATATTCTCATTGACACCTCTACACCTTCAACACCAATTGTGTCTGCCATTTCTGATGACACAGGAGTTTATGGTGATAATATTACTGATGATGCTACTCTTATTTTTAATGGTACTGCTGATATAAATATGTCAGTTGAAGTCTTTTTAGATGGAAGCTCAATTGGAACTACTACTTCAGATGGTGAAGGAAGCTGGATACTTGATTATACTGCTAATACTTTAACTGAGGGAAGTTATATTTTAACAGCAATAGCAGTTAACGATGCAGGAACAAGCAGTACCGTTTCAATCGATTTTAACTTTACTGTAATTCAAGCACCAACTTTACAAGCAAGTGACTTGAGTTTAACCAGTAAATCTGAAACAACTGCATCATTCAATTGGGTAAATGGAAATGGTAGTGGAAGATTAGTTTTAGCTTATCAAGATGGAAACGATTTTACTTTCCCTCAAAACTTCACTACATACTCAGCAAATAATACTTTTGGCTCTGGTGATTTAATTGGAACAAGCACCTATGTCTTACTCAATGGAACTGCCAATACGATTGATGTTTCTGGTTTATTACCTGCCACAAAATATCATATAGCTGTAATTGAATATAATGAGTTAAATTCAATTGTTACCTATTTAAATGACACTACTTCTTTAGAAAACATCATATCATTTGAAACACTTTCTGAAGAACCAATTAGCCCACCTACGGGTCTCACGTTTACTGAAGTTGTAGAAGACACTATTACATTCTCATTTTTACCTAGTGTACAAACCGAAGACAGCTACTTAGTTGTAAGGCGCCAAGGTACTCAGGAAGTGCCAGTTGATGGAACAGCATATACAGTAGGTGAAAATATAGGAGCTCAAATTGTTAGTTTTAATGGCACGACTATTTACTTCACAGAAACAGGTCTAGAACCTTTAACAACTTATTATTATGATATTTATATCTATAATGGTTCAGACGAAAACACAAATTATCTAGAATCACAACCACTTACTGTTGAGGTAACTACACCTGCACAACAACCATTGTCGCAAGCAACTAATCTTACTTTTAACACAATTAGCTCATCTTATGTGAATGGTAGTTTTACTGCCGCTTCTACCGGTGCTGATGGTTACTTGGTTTTATATACAAATGTTGCCAATGCTTCTCTAGACTTAAGTGATGGTTTCTCTTATACAAGTGGCGATTTACTAAACGATTGGACAGTATTGCAGTCTTCTACTGAAACAACTTTTGAAGCTTTCAACCTTAATATAAATACCACTTACACTTTTGCTGTTATTGCATATAATGGAAGTGGAACCAGTATTAATTATCGTGCTCACGATCCATTAAAAGGGGATGTTTCTACGAGCAATAATAATCCATCAAATATCTCTATTACTAACACCACTATTTCTGAAGCATTAGACCTAGGTTCTGTTGTTGGGCTTCTTTCTACAGAAGATTTGGATATTAATGATACCCATACTTACAGCCTGGTTAATTTAACAAGTGCTACGGATTCTACAGCGTTTACAATTGTCGATAATCAACTACAAGTAAACAAAAAACTTTACTTTATCGATAATGCTTTTTACAATATCACTATAAGAAGTACAGATGACAAAGGTGGTATTTTAGATAAGAACTTTACAATTTACATCCAAGAGTTACCACTTAGTAACTCAGATTCTGTTGCTCTGGTAGAACTTTATAGTGGCTTAAACCCAAAACCGAATTGGAATTTTAATGATCAGGTGAAAACTTGGGAAGGTGTTTCTGTGAGAGGTGGAAGAGTTAAAACACTGGATTTAGCAAGTATGACTCTAGATAGTCTAATTACAGCTCCAATATTATCATTAACTGGTTTAGATACACTTGATTTAAGTGATAACAATCTGACTTTTCAATACCTCGAAGATTTCAGTAGTACATTCAGTCAATTCAATTATATACCACAAACTAGCCCATCAGGTGTGGATACTCTCTATGCATACAGCAATGCACCTTATGAATTAGTTGTTATGCAAAATACTGTAAATGAGACTTATCAGTGGTTAAAAAATAGTGAGCTAATCGCAAACGAAACTGATAATACACTCACTTTTACCTTACCAGACAAATGGGATGAAGGCCTATATATTTGCCAGATCAATAGCAGTTTGTTGCCAGATTTAACTCTTTATAGCAAGTCATCTTATTTAAAAGTAGTGAATGTGATGGATATGCAAGATTCTGTTGCACTACTTAGCGTGATGGATGAAATACTAACTGGTGAACCTGCCGAAGATTTCGATGTAAATTCACCTGCTTCTACTTGGCCGGGAGTAACAGAAGAAAACAACCATGTGGTAGAAATTCATTTGGGTGGTTTAGGTTTAGAAGGAACCTTGAGTGCTGATATCGGCAAACTAACTGAATTAAAAACACTTGATTTATTCAATAATAACTTAACAGGTGAAATTCCAGAAGAAATTGGAGACCTCATAAACCTAACATATCTGGATTTAGATCAGAATAATTTGGAAGGTGCAGTGCCAGAATCAATTGGTAACCTAACAGAATTAACTACGCTTTGGCTAGCTCGAAATAACTTTACATCAATTCCTGTAAGCATTGAGAATCTAACTAAACTTCAATATCTGTTTTTACAGGAAAACGAATTTTATTCTCTACCAGAAAACTTAGGAAATTTAAGTGAACTTAAGGTTTTAAATGTTAGCAATAACAATTTAACTAGCTTCATTAGTAACTTATCTCAACTCAAAAAACTTGAGAAGCTTAATCTTTCTAATAACCTGATAGAATCTATTAGTGGAAACTTAGATTTACTTTCTGCTTTAAAAGAACTAGACTTAAGCGACAACAAACTCACATCAATAGATTTTGATGTAAGCCAATTAACTTCATTGAAATTAATGCTCATCTATAACAACTATCTCACTTTTGAAGATATCGAGCCATTAGATTACACTAGCATTAATTACAGCTTGTACTATTCTCCTCAGAAAAAATCTGAAACTTTTGTAGATGAATTTGTAGCAACTGGAACTCAATTCAGTATTGATATGACTACTGGAGGTTCAGATAATTTCTATATCTGGGAAAAAGATGGTGAGGCAATAGATACTACCACTTCAGCTATGATGGATTTTGCCTCATTGAGTTTAGAAGATGCTGGTTCATATTCTGCTAAAGTGTTCAGTAACATTATTCCAGATCTGGAGATTCGTCAAAAAACTATCAATGTTTTCGTGGCATGTGAGAGCTTGCCTTCAATAAACATCCAAACTCAATTTGACACTACAGTTTGTGAAAACAAGAATATTTATGTCGAACTAACTGGTGAAGAAGTTGATGGCAGAACATATAAATGGAGAAAAGATGGGCAAGAGCTTGTATTGGCAAATTCTTATAAATACACAGCTGTAGAATCAGGTACTTACAGATTGATTGTTACTGATCCAGATGGTTGCTCTACATTTTCTAATGCAATCAATATTAGTACAGTACCAACACCAGAGATTACCATTTCTATGTCAGATAGTACTACATTGATCGCCAATAGCAACTCATCAGAGGGTATTTATAGATGGTATTTAAATGGAAATTTAATAGAAAATGAGAATGACAGTATTTTAAATTTCTATGAATCTGGCTTATACAAAGCTTCTTATGAAAACAGTTTTAGCTGCGAAGGTTTCTCAGAAGAAATTACTTTTGTAGTTACAACTCTAATTGATGAAGCTATTTCTCAAAAGATAACTCTTTTCCCTAATCCTGCAACAGATAAAATAATCTTGCAAACCGGTGAGAATCAGTATAAATATCTCAATGTAAATATTTATAATGTTGCTGGAAAGCCTGTTTTAACTGAGGATTATTCGAGTAATAATGAGATAGAAATAGATATTCAAGATATTCCAAAAGGTGTTTATCTTGTATTCTTAGAAACAGATAAAGGAAAAGCAGTTAAACGATTTGTGAAGAAATAAAAAAAGCGGGATTTAAAATCCCGCTTTTCTTTTATCATTTTTCTTGTCCAGTTTCTTGCTTCAAATTCATCTCTTCACTTTTGCCATAAGCAATCAGGTTTACTAAGAGTCTGTAAGCTCCAGGAACCCCAGCAGGCAACTCCCTAAAGAATGATAAACCAGTATAAATGTAAGTTCCTTTGCCATATTTGGTTGCTAACAAACTTCCATTTTTAACATCCTCGCCCGGATCGTGCATTGATAAAATTGCTTCATATTTATCATCCCACTCATTCGGAAAATACAAACCTCTTTCCTGCACCCAACCATCAAAATCTTCTTTAGTAATCTTATTCGGGAAGTTTAATATCTCACTATTCGGCTTTAATATTTTTACTTCTGCTTCTTCAACTGTAACTCTATCATTAGACACTTTTAATTTATAAGGGCCCAGATCATCTAATATTAATCTTCTTGAAGTATTATATTGAACAATTAGATTTCCTCCATTTTCCACATAATCCATCAATTTAGACTGATGAAACTTTAACCTGTCTACTGTATTATAAGCTCTTACACCCATAATTATCGCATCATATTGAGCAAGTGTAGTAGGCACAAAATCTTTGTCTTCTAATAAATCTACTTCGAAACCTATTTGTCTTAGAGCTTCTGGAACTGCATCCCCTGCTCCCATTACATAACCAATTCTGTTTCCAGTTTTACTAATATTGATTTTAACCAATTTAGCTTCTGCTTCTGGTAATAAAGTTTGAACTGGAATATGCGGGTAGTCAATTATTTTTAAACCCAAATCATACTCTTTACCATCGATTATCGACACTGCTTTTACTGTACCTTCTGCAGATTCTACTACCGGTTTCACCATAAAAGTATAATTCTGCTCTTCAAACTTTTTATCGAGTTTAAAATCATAAAAAGCAGGTTCAGATTCCCAACCAGATGGCAAATCGAGTTTGAGTTTTCCTGAAACATCAGCCTTGCTAGCTTTTAATACCACATTTACTGGCTTTGCTTGATTATTTGCATAGATAAAAACCTGTTCTGTAATCGTATTGGTAACTGGCGGAACAATTGCCAAAGGTCTGTACACTTCGCCATCAACTGGATCAACTCTTCTATACATTACAGGTGTTTCTACCTTAATTTTAATTCCATCTGCAAACTCAAGGGTAATATCTGTATTAATCTCAGCTCCATTTTCTGGCTTACCAATTAACTTTTGATTATTTACCACAAACATTCCTTTTTCTGGTTTTTCTACTAACCAATATGGTTGTGAATACTGTAAGTCTTTAGGAATAACTAAGGCACCTTTATATTCTACCAATTTGTTTTCTGGCAACAAGCTATCTGCTTCTTGCTTATCAAATTGGAAATCAACTTCTTTTATTTTCACTTTAACACTCTCTGCTCTCTTTACTAGCCTCGCCTCTACGTACAAACTATCACCAGGACTCACCATATAAGTTTGGCTAGCTGCATCCAACCAAATACCTGAACATTGAATAATTAAATCTTCAAGTTCCTTTTTCTTTAGTTTTACATAGTGATTGTCTTGCGGTAGCTTTTGAATTTCTTTGTAAGCGTCTAATAAAACCGGAACTGTGTTTTCAGGCTTTAGCATATCAAAGTCTGTATCAGCTTTTTTCAATAATGCACTTAGCTTTTCACTTCCGGGAACTCTATTCCAAGTAAGATCGATATCTTCTAAAATATCTACAGTTGCACTATCTCCTGCCAAATGCTCTAAATATTCTATGCTCTCTCCTCTAGATTTTGCAGAACCAAAACCCTGACTTTTATGCATTGTTCTACTCTCAGCTGCTATTTCTCCATAAGATTTTCCTAATAGAGGATTGTAAACTCCTAAATCAACAGTAAGTAACTTTGAAATATCGTAATCCTTGTTATCTCTAAAAAACCAACTTGAAGTATTCCATGCAATTCTCTCTGCTTGCCAAGGTGTAGTATACTTTAATTGGTCTTTGTATTTTTCTTTATCGGCAGCAACGGTAAATGCCTCTAAGGCAATTTTTGCAGAAGTTGTATGGTGACCATGTGTTTTACCGTCTCTGTATGGCGAAAAACGAGTTATAATTACATCGGGTTTAAAATTTCTGATTACCCAAACTGCATCGCCCAATACTTTTTCTTTATCCCAGATTTGAAGTGTTTCGTCTGGATGTTTAGAAAAACCAAAATCGTTAGCTCTTGAGAAGAATTGCTCACCTCCATCAGTTCTTCTGGCAGCAAGTAATTCTTGAGTTCTTATTAAACCCATTTGCTCTCTTACTTCTTTACCGATGAGGTTTTGTCCACCATCACCTCTGGTTAAAGAAAGGTAAGCTGTTCGCAATCCCCTTTCATTAGCCATGTAAGTAATCATTCGGGTGTTTTCATCATCAGGGTGAGCTGCTACATAAAGCACACTACCTAAAACCTGAATTTTTTTAAGTGCTAACTTAATTTCTGATGCAGTAAGTTGTCTTTCTGGACCTGCCTGAGCAAAAACTTTAACATTAAATATGGTGATAGCTAATAAAAAAACTGATAAGCTTAAAGATGTGAGCCTTAGTTTATATAGTAATAATTTTAAATTGATTGAACTGCTTTGTTTCAATTCTTTAACTGGTATTTTCATAAGTGTACAAACTGGTGCTTGTCTTAATAAAAAATTAGCAAGCAAAAAATGACATAAACAATTAGTAATTTACTTACTAAAGTTTAATTATTAAATCAGGAGTAAAAAAAATAGTGATCTTAAATTAACAGACCACTATTTTATATTTATCAAGAAGGGAAAAATTATTATTTAAAAATGCCTTCTATACTTTTAAGTGTGTCGTCTACCATTGTATCAACATCTACTGCAATCATTGTTTTGTCCCAAACCATC
>PBYL01000117.1 GCA_002729595.1 Thalassovita sp.
AGAAACAACTTCAAAAAATTATTGCAAGAGTATTCAAAATCGTGGGTATGGCTAAAACAGCTAAATTCCTCGATGATATTAAATATTTAGGTTTCCGCAATGCTTATCTAGGTGGTCTTTCTTTCGGTTTGGATGATATCGTAATTCCAGTGCAGAAAGAAGAGATGATTGAAGAAGCTAAAGCTGATGTTGATGTAGTTTGGAACAACTACCAAATGGGTCTTATCACTGATAATGAAAGATACAACCAGGTAATTGATATTTGGACTAAGATCAACAACAAGCTTACCTCAACCCTAATGACTAAAATGGAGACTGACCAGCAAGGTTTCAACTCTATTTATATGATGATGCACTCTGGTGCAAGGGGTTCTAGAGAGCAGATCAGACAGCTTGGTGGTATGAGGGGATTGATGGCGAAACCACAGAAAAACCTTCAAGGTTCAGTAGGTGAGATTATTGAAAACCCAATTATTTCAAACTTTAAAGAAGGTCTTGATGTATTGGAGTACTTTATCTCAACTCACGGTGCTCGTAAAGGTCTTGCAGATACAGCATTAAAAACTGCGGATGCTGGTTACTTAACAAGAAGACTTGTTGACGTAGCTCAAGACGTAGTAGTTGTAGAGCACGATTGTGGTACACTTAGAGGTATTACTGTAGAGGCATTAAAAGATAACGAAGATGTTATCGAGCCACTAAAAGAGAGAATTGTAGGTAGAGTAAGTGTTCACGATGTTTACGATCCGTTAACTGAAGAGCTAGTAGTTGCTTCTGGAAGTATTATTACAGAAGAAATTGCTGAGCAAATTGATGACGAAACCTCAATTGAATCAGTAGAAATTAGATCGGTACTTACATGTGAGAGTAGAAACGGTGTTTGTGCATTGTGCTACGGTAGAAACCTTTCTACTGGTAACCTAGTGCACCATGGTGAAGCTATCGGTGTAATTGCTGCACAATCAATCGGTGAGCCTGGTACTCAGCTTACATTAAGAACATTCCACGTGGGTGGTACAGCTTCTAACATTGAGGTTGATGCTTCTGTTAGAGCTAAATTTGATGGTGTAATTGAATTCGAAGAATTAAAATCACTACCATCTAAATCACCTGAAGGAGAAGATCTTGAGGTAGTAATGGCTAGAACTTGTGAGGTTAAAATTATTGACCCTTCTACGAAGAGAGTTCTAATTTCAAATCACGTTCCTTACGGAGCTTATTTGAAAGTAAAAGCTGGTGCTAAAGTGAAGAAAGGTGATCAGATATGTTTCTGGGATCCATTCAACGCTGTAATTCTTTCTCAATTCGATGGTGTAACAGAATTCGAAGCTATCGAAGAAGGTATCACTTTCAGAGAAGAATACGATGAGCAGACTGGTCACAGAGAGAAAGTAATCACAGAAACAAGAGATAAGACTAAAAACCCAGCAATCCATATTATCGCAGACGATGGCACAAAGGTAAGTAGTAACATACCTGTTGACGCTCACCTTTCTGTAGATGATAACCAAAAAGTGAAAGCGGGTCAGATTCTTGTAAAAATCCCTCGTGCTGTAAGTAAAAACAGAGATATTACTGGTGGTCTTCCAAGGGTAACTGAGTTATTCGAAGCTAGAAACCCATCGAACCCAGCAGTAGTTAGTGAGATTGACGGTGTAATTTCTTACGGTAACATTAAGAGAGGTAACAGAGAAATCTTTGTAGAGTCTAAAGACGGTATCAAAAAGAGATATCTTGTAAACTTATCTAAGCACATTCTTGTACAAGAGAATGACTTCGTAAGAGCAGGTACGCCTCTTTCTGATGGAGCAATCACTCCTTCTGATATCTTGGCAATTAGTGGTCCTACAGCTGTACAAGAGTACCTTGTAAATGAAATTCAAGACGTTTACAGACTACAAGGTGTAAAAATCAATGACAAACATATCGAGGTTATTGTTCGTCAGATGATGCAGAAAGTACAGATTGTAGATAGCGGTGATACTATGTTCCTTCCAAACCAGAATGTTGATAAATTCGAGTTTATGGAAGCGAATGATAACATTCTAGATAAGAAAGTTGTAGTAGACGCTGGTGAGTCTAAAGTAATGAAGCCAGGTATGATTGTTACTGCTAGAAAGCTTAGAGACGAAAACTCAAGCTTGAAGCGTAGAGACCTTAAACTTGTAAAAGTGAGAGATGCTCAACCGGCAGTATCAAGACCAAACTTACAAGGTATTACTCAGGCATCACTTGATACTAAGAGCTTTATATCTGCAGCATCATTCCAGGAAACTACTAAGGTGTTAAGTGAAGCATCTATTAGAGGTAAAATGGATGAGCTGAATGGACTGAAAGAAAACGTAATTGTAGGACACTTGATACCAGCAGGTACTGGAGTTAGAAAATTCCAAAAAGTAAAAGTTGGATCTCAGGAAGAATACGATGCTTTAGTAGCTTCAAGAAAGTCTTTCAGAACAAGACAGATTCAAGACTAATTAAAGTAAATACAACATATTTGAAGTGTAAAAAGCCTGACCATCAATGGTCAGGCTTTTGTATTTTTATAAGGATTAAATTGAAGTATTCTATGAGTAAATTTAATTTTTTTCACTTCTAGTTTCTTTTTGTATAAATTTGCCTACTAGATAAAAATATACTAATCAATCAATTCTTCTTAATGCTATGAATTTTCATTTAGATAAAGTTCCGGAAAGAACCCCAAAACCAAGAAATTCAGGTTTTACAATGGTAATGGATAAAGGTTTGTCTTTGAGGGAAGCGGAAAATCTTGTGGAAACTTCGGGCGAGTACATTGATATTATTAAGCTTGGTTGGGCTACATCTTATGTTTATCCTAAACTAAGTGAAAAATTAGAAATATATAGGAATGCCGGTATTCCTGTTTATTTTGGAGGTACACTGTTTGAAGCTTTTGTAATAAGAAATCAATTCGAAGATTTTAGAAAACTATTGGATAAGTACGATATGACTTACACAGAGGTATCGGATGGTTCAATAGATATGTCTCACCCAGAAAAGTGCGAATACATTAGTGTTTTGTCAAAGCAAGTAACTGTTTTGTCTGAAGTAGGTTCTAAAGATGCTGAGAAAATTATTCCACCATATAAATGGATAGAACTTATGCAGAAAGAAATGGATGCTGGTGCTTGGAAAGTAATAGGAGAAGCCAGAGAGGGTGGAAATGTAGGTTTGTTTAGAGCTACAGGAGAAGTAAGGTCTGGTTTAGTTGACGAAATATTAACTAAAATTCCTTTTGAAAAAATAATTTGGGAAGCTCCTTTAAAAGAGCAACAAGTTTGGTTTGTGAAATTACTAGGTGCGAATGTTAATTTAGGTAATATAGCTCCAAATGAAGTAATACCATTAGAAACAATAAGACTTGGATTAAGAGGAGATACTTTTAACCATTTCTTAAAAGACTTATAAAGAAAAGAGCATAAAAAAAGATTCCATTTTCATGGAATCTTTTTTTATAATGTATCTCGGATTTTATCCTTCAGTTGCAGGTTCGATATCAAAAGAGAAAGTTAGATTTTCCCAAGCAAAAGTAACGTCATCATCCACAGAAAACTCTAGTCTTTCTTTAGATGAGTCAGATTTTTGAGGTACTACATTAAATCTAGCTAAATCCTCTTTTTCATCGTAATCATATGCACCCCACTGATCCCAAACTTTATTCAGAATAACTGTCCATTCTGATTCTGCTGGAATAGTAAAGAGTCCATATTTACCTTTAGGGATTTTTTGTCCGGCGATTGTTACATCTTTATCAAATTCGATCCAGGTTGCTTCGTTAGCTCCAGTTCTCCAAACTTCGTTGTAAGGAACTAAATCTCCCCATATTTTTCTCTCTTTAACACCTGGTGAACCATATTGCATATTTACCTGAACACCATCCAATTCACCAGAAACCTTTTTTAATGGGCTAGGAATTTCTTCCTTAGCAGGTTCCTCAGCGACTGCAGTAGTTGTATCTGAATTTTCTTCAGAAGATGCAGTAGTAGTTTCAGTTTTTGAACAAGATGAAAATATTACAGATAAACTGATTAAAAATAAGGCATAAAATTGAATGATCTTCTTCATAAACTTTCTATTTGTTTTAGCAATTTTCAGTATAAAGACTATTTGTTATTTAAAAGTTTCAAGATATGCCAAAGCTTTTTCAACTACATTTTTACCAGTAAACCCAAATTTTTCATCTAAAACTGTATAAGGAGCAGAGTAACCAAAATGTCCAAGTCCGAAAACTTCACCAATTGGTCCTACTAAACCTTTTAATGTTACAGGTAAACCAGCTGTTAAACCGAATACAGGAACATTATCAGGAATAACCTCCTTCTGATAAGCTACACTTTGAGTTCTGAATAATCCTTCTGAAGGAGCAGAAACAATTTGAATTTTCAGGTTGTGCTCTTTTCTTAAAATCTCAGCACCTTCAACTAAAGTTGCCACTTCAGAACCACTTGCAACAAATACGATATCTGGTGTTCCTTCAACAGCTTCAACAATGTAAGCACCTTTCTCAGCTTCTTTAGAAGCCTCAACTCTTGACTTATCAACAGATGGAAGGTTTACAATGTTTTGTCTAGAAAGAATAAGACCTGTTGGAGAGTTAGTATTTTCCATTGCCATTTTCCATGAAACTGTAGTTTCAGGAGCATCAGCCGGTCTTAAAACTAAGAAGCTATTTTTACCAGAGTGGTTTTTAAGGTGTTCTAGAAGTCTAACTTGTGCTTCTTGTTCGATTGGTTGGTGAGTAGGTCCGTCTTCTCCAACTCTAAATGCATCGTGAGTCCAAACATATTTAACAGGCAGTTCCATAAGTGCTGCTAATCTGAATGCTGGTTTCATATAATCTGAGAATACGAAGAATGTACCAACCACAGGAATTACACCACCGTGAAGTGCTAAACCATTAGCAATAGCTGCCATAGTTAATTCAGAAACACCAGCTTGTAAGAATGCGCCTGAGAAATCTCCTTTTTTAAATGAAGTTGTTTTCTTTAAGAAACCATCAGTTTTATCACTGTTAGAAAGGTCTGCAGAAGAAACAATCATATTCTCAACATGGTCAGCAAAGTGTGCTAAAACAGCTGAAGATGATGCTCTAGTTGCAATATTTTCTTTTTGTATGATGCTATCGTAATCTATATCAGGAGCTTTACCAGAAAGGAAAGTTTTAAGCTTCTCGCTTAACTCTGGATTCTCACTTGCCCATTTCTCTTCTTCTGCTTTTTTCTCCGCTACAATCTTCTCATTTTTAGCCATTACTTCTTTGTAGTATTCAACTACTTCTGGGAAGATTTGGAATGGGTTTGCAGGATCACCACCTAAGTTAGCAATTGTTTTATCTAGAGAAGCACCGGCTGCACCTAATGGCTGACCGTGAGTAGAAACTTTTCTTTCGAAAGACTCACCACTATCAGTAACTGCACCCTTACCCATGGTAGTTTTACCAATAATAAGAGAAGGTTTATCAGTTTCTGCGATACATTCTTTTAATGCTGCTCTAATTGCATCAGGATCATTACCATTGATTGTGATAGTATGCCATCCCCATGCTTCGTATTTTGCTGCTGTATCTTCGTTTTCAACATCTTTGGTTTCAGAAGAAAGCTGAATGTCGTTTGAATCGAAGAACATAGTTAGGTTACCAAGACCAAGGAAACCAGCAGTTCTACCAGCACCTTGAGAAATTTCTTCTTGTACACCACCATCAGAAATATAAGCAAAAGTTTTGTGAGCCATCCACTCACCGAAACGCTCTACAAGAAAACGTTCTGCAATTGCTGCACCTACTGCAAATGTATGTCCTTGTCCTAGTGGACCTGAAGTGTTTTCAACTCTTCTTTCAACATCTTTTTCTGGGTGACCAGGAGTTGGGCTACCCCATTGTCTAAAGTTTTCAAGGTCTTCCATGCTGTAATCACCTAATAAAGAAAGTGATGAGTACAACATTGGTGACATATGTCCTGGATCTAAGAAAAATCTGTCTCGGTTAGGCCAATGAGGATTCTTAGGGTCAAATACCAAAAACTCAGAGAAAAGTATATTTATAAAGTCTGCTCCTCCCATCGCGCCACCTGGGTGTCCGGAACCTGCTTTCTCCACCATCGCTGCTGAGAGAATTCTGATATTGTCTGCCGCTTTATTTACTATTGAATTATCCATATAAAATTAATGAATTGAGCTAATAAAAAATTTCATGAAACCGATTGCTAAGATAGTTAGAGCTTATGAAAATACCACAGTGAGGAAGTATTAAAGCTGCTTTGAAAGTAAAAAATCTAAATCGGGTAGAATTATTTTTAATTATAATACACGAAACTCCACCCTTCTGTTTTTCTTTTTCCCTAAAATCGTATTATTATCTGCAATAGGTCTTTCTGAGCCGTAACCTTGCATGCTAAGTCTGTCTTGGTCTATTCCCTTTTGAATCAAGTAATTAGCAACTGTTTTGGCTCTTTCTAATGATAATGCTTTGTTTTTTTCTGGGTCACCTTCATTAGAAGTATGTCCAGAAATTTCTATTTTGAGATCAGTATTTTCGTTTAAAAATCTGGCAAGTTTGTTCAGTTTTGGGAGCGATTGCTCCAGTATAATCGGACTCGATTGTTGGAACTGAACATTTCCCGCATCTATTAAATCTCCTGTATTTACTGGTTTAAGTTGTATCGTATCAGATAAGCCAACCTCATTCGTGTTTAGGTAATAGTCTTTATCGTGATAGCCAGATGCTGTAATTAAAAGTTGATAGGTATCTGTTGAATCAGCAAAAAACTTAAATTCTCCTTCGTTTTCGTAAGTTTCCAGAATGGCAAATTTTTGCTTTTTAGTAAGGTTGTAAACATAAACAGTAGAACTGAGCAATTCTTGAGTAATGCTATCTTGTAATATACCCGTAAACTTACCAGTTTCTCGTTCCATTAAAACAATGCCCGGTTTACAAGGTTCGCCATTGCTGTTTCCATATCCAGACCAATTTCCTTTTAGCTGGTATCCCGTTTTTGCAAGCTGATACTTGAGTCTTAAATGTTTTATACACCAACCAACTGCATCGCTTAAATCAGTTCCTTCTAAAAATTTCTCTTCTGTAATAAAAACACTATCACCTTCTATTTTTCCGGTAAAACTCATTTTAGCATAAATAGTAAGATACTCCGAGGCTTCTATATGAGCTATTCCAGAAATTAGATTACCATCTTGTGTAATTTCTAATTGATATGGCGAATCTGTAAAAGAACCCATAATATGTTGGCGAACAAGCCCTTTCCATTCTCCACTAATATCGATTTGAGCAGATAGTTTTAATGTATTTAAGAATAGAAAAATTAGTAAAAAAGCTTGTTTTGACATGTGTAGAATTTCTTTAAGATATTCTTATCAAATTAATTCTTACCAGTTATTCTTTCGAAATAGGCTGTTAGATATTCTTTATCTGGCTTAAAAGAATAATCTTTTTGATAAAAAGTGAGCTTATCGTCTCCTTTGTCAACCATGTGGTATTCAAATACAAACTCACCAGACGAATCTTTTTGCCAACCATTAAACTGACCAAATCTTAAATCTCTAATAATATATTCGTTATCAGTTTTTTCTACCGTGTAGTAACCTTTAGTTATTTCTAAAAGCCTTTTCACCTTTGGGTGATCTTTATAATTATCAAGTAAATGATGATTTGCCGGGTAAAAATCTAATGTTACTTCGTCTTTATCATCAAATAAAGAATAATATGCAAAGTAATAGCCTTCATCAGTCTTGGCTGTTAGAGACCAAAGAATAATGTTTAGTGGAGTAGCTTTATTGATATATTCTGTAT
>PBYL01000118.1 GCA_002729595.1 Thalassovita sp.
AAGTTCAGCCATCTGCACCATCCGCCTTTGCTACGTTCGTTTTAAGTTTAGCACGGTTAGTTTGTACGTTGTGCTGTACCGCCACTTTTACTACGTCATGTGGCTCAAAGCCTGACAGCTTACACAGAATTACCAAGTGGGAAATGGTCATGTCGATTGTTCCATCCATAATCGCCTTTGCCTTGACGTTATCGCACATCAAATTTTCAGCAACCACGTCAACATTCATCCCCGCCAATTTTGGCTGAAGTATTTCACGTACGGTGCGGTTTATTCCCGTCACCCATTTTAAATTAGTCCCCATTTTACCTTCCTTTTATTTTAGTAAACATTTTAGGTTATAAAGCGATGTAAGTGTAGCGACGCTATGCAAACGCAACACACGATGATTAATGTAATCAGGATACGCTGTGCTGTATACGGCTCAGTTTCCCCAATCATTACTACCCTGTCCACAACAACGGCTAGGAGACCCGTAGCGAACATGGTAACTGTCAAGTAGACCGATTCGGTGGTGATATGCACACCAAGTACAGCAAAACAGAATATAATAGCAACTAGTGCTGTATACCTCAACTGCAGCCTCATTGCACGATTCCTTCTTATCCGTAAAAAGACCCCACTATAAAATTACGGCGTTGTGTAGAAAATGTAGTTAGGCAAAAAAATAAAGGGAGCCGAAGCCCCCTTTATTCACGATTTACATGTTGCGATTACCAGGTGGTACGTGCGTTCATGTTTTGGTATTGGTTACCACGACCGCCGAACTGGTTCTGCTGGTTGAACATACCAGAGTGCTGGTTACCTTGAGAGGCAAAGCGCTGGTAGTTAGTTGCAGGACGAGTACCGGTAGTCATGTCTTGGTAGATACCTTCTGGACGTACATTTGCACCGGCTGCTGCACAAGCTGCTGCCAGAGTCATGATGAAGTCTGAAGTGAAGTCCACACGACGAGAGTAACCAGATACGAATACTGAGCCTTCGCCCAGCAGACCACGCAGGATGTTCAGACGACGCTGTAAGCGGAAGTCTTCTGGAACGTTAGTTGCAGTGAACGTATCCACGTAATCAGTAACTACTTGCAGGTCGCTTCCGCCTTGCAGGTTCAGCATTGCCAAGTAGTCGATTTCGCGCAGGTCTTTCTTGTTGCCTTCTGCGTCAACGTAGTAACCGTTGTGGATACGGGTTACGTCGCCAGTAAACAACTGCTTACCTTTAAACATGTTGCTGAAGTTACCGTTAGTCAGCGTGTCCGCTGCATTCACGATTGCTTCAATCGCTTTAGGGTTACCACAGGCAGCATCGATGAAGATGTGCTGTACCCAGCTCATTGGACCGGCTTCTGCGATATCCATAGAGTATACCATGTTAGGGTGTACTGCTACGCCAAGCAATTGAAGCAGAGTCTGAGGAGTGAAGTCTGCTGATTTAGTATCAACTTCCACATCCGCCAGTGCTGGACACTCGTACTTAACAGCACCGATATCGTGCATGTCAGTACCTTTGATGTTGTAGTTAGGCAGGAACGCACGAGCCCAGTTGTGGTCTTCATCAAGTACCGCAGCTGATGCCAGGCCTTGCAGTTGAAGTTCCAGGCTTACTGAGTCCAGACCGTGAGTGATACCAGTCATGATGAAACGAGGCAGGTAACATTGAGTCGCCGGTGCAGCTTGTTGTCCCCAAGGACCTTGCTGTTGTGGTTGACCCATAGGCTGACCAAATACGTTTTGCTGCGAAGGCGGCGCTACGTAGATAAGGTCCATGTAACCAGTTACTTCAGAAATCATCAGCTGTTGCTGACCCCAGCCTTCATCGTGACCACCTTGGTTAGAGGTAGCTTTCATAGCAACTTGAATGTCGCTACGTACGATTTCGCCAACACCAGTTTCAGTGCTAGTAGCCATGAAGTCCAGACGGGCAGATACGGTTTCGTTCTGCGGGTCCCACAGTGCAACAGTGTACTTCTCTTCGATGCCACCCAGTACACGGTCAAGCAGACCGATGTTAGAGTTGCTTACGTCGAATACGACATTGTGCAGACGTGGCTCGTCTTCGTGGCTCAGGCCGCGAGGGATAACAATCAAACCGGCTTCATGTAAAGTAACACCTGCATCAAAGTGACCAGACAGTACTTCCTGAACAATTGCCCACAGGCGGTCAGATTGGATATCACCAGGTACACGCTCAACTTCAACGTTAGTGCCGTTGATGTTATTTTGGCGCGGTGCCAGTGGTTCGCCAGATTCTTCCAGTACCAGGGTAGATACTGCAACGGTGTTCTCAATTTGAGAGCACGCCAGAATCAGAGAGAATGGTAAGCCGTAACCATCTTTCTCAACGGCGAAGAATTTGATTTCGTCAGCGCCTTCTTTCTTCAGGATTTCCTGGAAAGCTTCTTGGTAAGCTGCAATGTTCTTACCAGTACCCTGACGGGAGATTGAACGACGGATACGTGCGTTAGCACCGATGATGCCAGAACGTACCTTTTGTTGACCACCTGGGCCACGACCTTCAGTGCTCTGAGTAGCTTGCTCAGTTTCACCCGCTTTCTTGAAAGCAGCTTCCATTGCACTTTGACCGCTTTGTTGCTTGTTGTCTTTAATTGACATATCAATTTCCTTTCATGTTTTTAAATCGATTTATTTAAAGTGTTTTCTTTGCAACGTTGCTGTTATTGCACCTGAATGATATAGATGTGAAAACCCTTTGAATCGACTTGGGATTAAAATTAAACGCACACAGTGCTGTGATGGACAGGGCATACTGTCCTAGGAAGCCATCACAGCTTCTCTACATATATATAGGAACGATGTGTAAAAAATATTTGAGGCTATGATTCCCCAAGGTTTCCCACACTTTCCTTTATACAGTAGCTAAGTTCCTCACCCAATTCAGCGAGTTCTTTAATCTCGGCCAGAGACAAGTTTTCTCTACAGAGTACTCGTCGCCTTAGGAGATTCATGGCTTCTTCTATTTCTTCATCCATTTTTCACCTCGTCTTTTTAGTTTATTTATGATTCCTCTTAAATTACTCCTGCAAGGATACACACATGCAAAACTTAATCTTCGGTGACCTACCAGACTTTGAAGTCTCTAAGGTAGAGTACCCAAAACTTGATTACGTGTTGCGCGGCCTAGAAGCTAACCTAGAGAAGGTTCTCAACTACGAACGCCGTAACAGTAAAGTAGTGGCGTCCGACCATCCGTTATTAGGAATGCTAAACCAAGCAGGACAAATGCTCGATGCAGATATCCGCTTTCATTATTTAGCAGCCCTAGACCTAAACGATAAATGGTGTGCGGCACATGACATCACAACTGCTTCTAAGGCAGCATCACCGTACCTAGGTGAGTTCCTCAATGGTGGAGACATCGAGTTTCTCATTAGTTCCGTTGACAGAATACCTAACAGTAAGTTTGTGAATGGTGGATATGCAGATTGGATTAACTTAACGCCCGTCAGAGTTGTGGCTTGTAATTACCATGACAGTTATCCATGGATTCCAGGTGAAGCACCTGAGAATGGTAACCGTTGGGCCATGATTGCAATTGACTTGCCAATGCTCTCTATAATGTATCGCGAATGGGTAAAATTTCTCAAGAAAGAAAATCTTGAAGAAACCCGCTCGGCATTTATTCGCAACTACGTACTGGCCAATGCTATCAAATCGTTACAGATGGCAAAACAATTAGTTCGCCTAACTCGAATGAAACAAGGTTTGGATGTAGACCATGTTCGCTCCGATTCAGAAATATCAGTGGTAGATTACGAGTCGCGTTTAGTTAAGGCTCAGTACTCCATGATTAAGGATAATTCCTTACGGGACCTTAACTGGGTTGAACTACTACAGAACACCAAGATTGACCTCGACCAAGATTTAGGATACTTCCTAGATATAATCGAGACGGCAGAGACAAGCCAAAACCGCTGGGCTCTGGCTTTATCTCAGGTGCACCTGTGGCGCTTCTTATTATTACACGATAAAACCGATGGTGTAAACCAACAGTATCGTGAACGGTTACAACGTTTCTTATACGAACTTAAACGTGACCGTGGCGTTAACGGTATCCGCAACTACCAAGCGGTTAACTTAGTTCGTGATGAACTTGAGCGTATCGCACAGCTATGTAAAGAAAGATAAGTCTGTGGGGTGAAAGCCCCACACTTATGTCGTCTTTATACACCTGTTAAGAAAGGTAGGTCTTTCAGGAAGTCAGATGGTAACTTAGAGTTATACTGATTCTTCATGAATATACCCAACGACTCTAGTACCAGGATGAACGGTTCTAACAGCGTAGCACACACTTTACGAATGTCCTTTGCTAACAACAGTTCTTTAGGTACACCCACCTGACTTACGACTTCAAGTGGCAGTAAAGCAATTTTGTAATCAGTTTTTGATTTACTGTCCAACCATTTTTCCATCCGGTAGGCAATCTCTTTATCCTCAATCTTACTCAACCATAGCTTAACCGCTGTCTGGTTAGGTAAGTCCAAAGATAACTTCACGCCAATGTATGGTGGTGGTGGAGCTTTGCCGTAAGTAGGTCCAAAGACATAATCCCACATCTCGTAATGTTGATACGGGGAACTTTCTGGGTTCTTATACGACTCCATTGCTTTTACTGCAGAGAACTGGAGATATTCGGTTTTACCCGTCACCAGTGAATTGGTAATCTCTTCTTCAATCTGCACCACTTCTTTTAACAGGTTAGTGAGCGATAACATCTTACCTGCCATTACGTCATCCATAATGTTTTCGGTAAAGGTATTAAACCGGTTCATGATGTGCTTAGGAATCTTAGAGTTCTTCAGCGATACACCTTTATACTCAGGCTCTAGTTCATCGTACACGTTACCTTCACACGCACTGATGTAACTAAAGTAATGCTTCGCTTTAGTAGTCAGTGATAATACTGGGAAGAAGAATTCGTTCTTCATTTCCAGTTTACGGATGTGGTCAGGGATAACCCCCATACCCGCTGAGAGCTGTGCCAGTAGATGCACGGTAGTCTGAGACGTAAGATATACCATCACCGCACCAACAGCGTTAGAAGTATCGTCAAAGCCCATGTCACCATCGTTGTACCACTTCACCCAATCTTGTACCGTAAAGATAGTAGAGTCGGTGTCTGAAACAATTACCGTCTTACGGATAGACTGTAGGAAGTAGGCCATAGACGGTGGCGGGTTATCCGTGCACCAGAACGAACCAATTAGTAGAGAGAACTTCTCTAACGTCTCGTAGGTCTGTTTCACCTGTGCGGCCACCAACGCATATCGCTCAGGATGGTCTTTCTCCAAATCCCACCAAGTAGAGCCTTTCAGTTCCGCTGCACACACGATGCCAATCAAAGCCGTGACGTCAGCATCCATCTTTTCAATCCACTCTTTAGGGTTATCGATTGGAGTAGTTGCCTTAACTGCCAGTGGCGTGATAAAACTACGTACTACCTCAGGATTAAACTGCGTTAGGTGATACAAGTCCTGTGTGTATAAGTAGGCAGCACGTTGTAACGGAGTCAATGCTTTGATGTAATCTGCAATACGCTGAAACCTATCTGGAGCACGCCAATATTGGTCAGTAGAACGCCTTACTGCATCTGTTACCTCTTCTGCAGTTGGGTAGTGTAGATTGTAGGCGGACATAGCCATTTCAATCTTATCGTAGTTGCTACACTGAACCACGGATACAATGTTGTTAATCGCAATGTCGGCATTACGGTAATGACGATTACCCATCAGGTAACGTTCCGTATTTGCATTCGAATAAGACGTTGCAGAACGACACGTGGACGTTAGTGTAGGGTGAGCCGATTTCAAGTACAGTGAGTTATGTGCACTTAAGTGAGCACCAGACACAGAGTTGTTCTTAATTTTAAATGTAGACTGCAATACGTGCTTGATTGCTGCTGATTCATGGTCACCATTTGCCTTGTCTTTCTGACCTGCCTTCTTAACCACTTTACGTTGAGCAACGTTACCATCAATGTATTCAGAGAGGATAGAACGTTTCTCATTTGGATTGATGTAGTTAGTTAAAGTAGGGGCCATCAGGTATTCTTGGTCTTCGATATCAGACAAGAACTGGCTGAAAGGAATAACTTTCTTTTGTCTACCTTTCTTTTCGTCCCGCAGTAAGATACGGGTCGCTGGGTCTTTAGTTTCGAACTTCCCGCCCTTACCAGTTTCTTTTTGTACAAATGCAATGGCTTCCTCAATAGGAATGCCCTCTACGGTGGCAAGATAATGTGCTGTATCTTTTATAGCCGCATCCAGAATACCTAGGTCTCTGCCGTATTCTGTAGCAGGTTTTACGAAAGGAGATAACATCTCGAATTCCTTTAGTTAGAACTTCTATATTAAAATGGAGTACAGTATTTTTTCGTTTAAACAAAAAAAAGAGGCTATGCCTCTTTTCATTTAAGGGGTAGGAATCTACCCCTCCTTAATTGGATATGTCACCTTTTAATAAAAGTAGTGTCTCATGCGGCAACGATACCACACCTCGAAGGCATCTCTATCTTCGCGTAATGTAGCGGGACAAATCGCCTCCATGATACGTCTACGCATTTCGTCCGCACCCAATTTCTTTAGTTCTTCCTCTACGGTACCTTCATTGTCATGAATGATGCATTCGGAGAAAATTAATGCAGACGCCATATCCCCATCATCTTCAATGGTGTAGTAGTGGTCGTAGTTACTTTGATTGACCTCTACCTTACCATCTTTAATACGGTAACGCATACGGGCAAATCCCCAAACTGTAACCGTGTGACCCATGTGTTTTCTACTCAGTTCGAGCGCCCGTTCAAGAACATCTCCCTCAGTAACAAATTCATCCGCCACATCGACGGTGCCTTTTATTGCGTGTACTTGTATATTCCACATTGCCATTTTCTCCTTTTATATTTAAACGGCATAACTAGGGAGGTAAGTACCTCCCTAATAAACTCTATGTTGCTCCCCACGCCCCATACGTAATAACCTCTCAAGTTCTTCAGCGAGGGTTATACGCAGGTTACGCTTTATCAGTAGCACTATGTCTACCATAATATCGCGCTTGACACGAATCAGTGCATGTTGGTCAAACCCATTTAACGTTATCGATATATGTGGATACGACTTAGAAATATACTGCGTTCTGTTTCCGTATCTTCGTACATCGAACCTGTCCATGAGTTTATACCATCTTAGCGTCCACTAGTGTCCAACCGGCAGCCGCAATGTGATTACGGAGTCGGGTTAAATCGGTTGAGCTGATATTTTGGATTCTAACTACCGCAGTGCTGGAATCGCGTTGTTCAATTGTCGTAGGATTAATCCATGGGATACCTACGGCCGTAAATTGCCCATTCGGCAGCTTAACCTTAATGTAATAGTACTGAGTAGGGTCGTCGGGTGCGGTACCCTGTGCAAGCATTGGATAGATATTGCGATGAAGCGTATATGGGTCTATCAATGCCTTAGCAGAGTCGGCATCTAAACTGCCCACTACTTTAACGTTGTCAAACTTAGTTGGTAGTACAGCCTTCACGTTTTCAAATACGCTGAAGCTAACTACGTCCCCAAGTTTTATACCGGGAATTACTTCCATTGCTACATAACCTTAATCATTAGGGATTTACATTCGTCTATAGCCTCAA
>PBYL01000119.1 GCA_002729595.1 Thalassovita sp.
AAAGCTGGAGAAAACCAGAAAGATGTATAACAGCATTTTTCAAAGTTCGCCAGATGCGCTATTCTTACTTGATGTAAATACTTTCGAAATTTACGATTGCAACAAAAGAGGACTTAATCTTTT
The DNA here is from genome assembly GCA_002729595.1 of Thalassovita sp. Classification (GTDB taxonomy): domain Bacteria; phylum Bacteroidota; class Bacteroidia; order Cytophagales; family Flammeovirgaceae; genus Chondrinema. The sequence goes on from PBYL01000119.1 coordinate 124, forward strand.
TAAGTACAACTCAAGAAATCAGCTTTTTGGTAAGCACTTTTCCGAATTACAAAACAAAACACTCACCTATTCTGAAATCCATAAAATAAATGCATTAATCAACTCCAATAAAACTTGGACGAGCGAAGTGCAATGTGTAGATAGCAACGGAGATACATTTTATGGGATGATGGGCATGCGTAAAGGCGAGAACGACGATGCCAACTTTATTTTGCTAAGAGTAACCGATCTTACCACAATAAAGAATTCTGAAAAGGTAATTAACGAGCAAGAACAACTGATTCTATCTATTAGCCAAAATGTAAATGAAGGCATTTACAGAAGCACGCCAAACGGTAAGATCATTTATGCCAATTTAGCTTTTGCTAAAATGTTTGGCTACGATAGTGTAGAAGAAGTAATGAAAGTAAGCGCCATAGATTTATATGCCTCATCTGTACAAAGAAAAGAAATTGCCTATAAAATTAGATTTAATGGTTTTGTAGATAATGAAGAAGCATTGTTTGTAAACAACCGCGGTTATCATTTTTGGGGAGTAATAAACTGCAATTTATCTAAAGGCAAACATGGCGAAGTTTACTTTGATGGCGGTATAAGAGATGTAACAGAAAACAGAAATTATAAAGACAAACTCGAAAAGCAGAACCAAGAACTTATTGAAGTTAACAATGCTTTAGACAGATTTGTATACAGTGCCTCTCACGACTTGAGAGCTCCAATAGCCTCGGCTCTAGGTTTAATTGATATTACTTTAAGAGAAGACAATCTTGATCTTATTAAAGAATACTTATTACTTCAAGAGAAAAGCCTTAGAAAACTCGATACATTTATCGGTGATATTATAGATTTCTCAAGAAATGCCCGAATAGATGTAGAGCAAGAAGAGATTTGCTTTGAGCAACTTATAAAAAACACTTTTGAAGTATACGACTACATGGAAAATGCTTCACTTCTTCGAAAAGATGTGATTATAAATTGTAGTAAACCATTTTATTCTGATAAGAGCAGAGTTAGCATTATTTTAAATAACCTGCTTTCTAATGCGATTAAGTATTCAAATCCATATCAAGAAAATCCATATATAAAAGTAGAAGTTGGCTGTGTTGAAGAATACTGCGAAATAAAAGTTTCTGACAATGGCTTGGGTATTCCCGAACAACATATTGAAAACATCTTTAATATGTTTTACAGGGCACATCCTGACAAAAAAGGCTCTGGTTTAGGCTTGTTTATAGTAAAAGAAACTGTAGAAAAATTGAAAGGGAAGATTACTGTAGACTCTGTAGAAGGCACAGGAACTTGTTTTACCCTAAGGTTGCCAAATACGCAGGCTTTAATAAAATAAAAACAGCTTCACTGCAAAAAGGCTTCTTCTTACTGCAAAAGTGTTTCAGAACTTAAGATTTTGAGATAATTTGTTTGTGTTGACGAATTATTACCATCTTTCAAGATCACTGTATCATGTTCTGGAACAACTTTAAAATCACTTTAAGAAGCCTTTTAAAGCAAAAGAAATTTACTTTTATCATTCTTACAGGCCTTACTCTAGGTTTGTCTGCATGCCTTTTTATTACAGTTTATGTAATCCACGAAAAAAGCTACGATCAATTCTGGCCAAAAGCAGACCAGCTTGTTAGAGTTCCCATGACATGGCATTTTGGCGAAACCAGTATGCCTTCTGGCAGTGCTACTTCGCAAGCAGGCGTAATGCTTAAAGAAGAACTCCCAGAAGTACTCAATTTTACCAGAATAAGGCCTGGCTACGGTGCAGTTTTAAAGAAAGATGATAAACTATTCGAAGAGAAAGATTTCGTTTATGCTGATACAGCTATTCTCTCAATGTTTGACTTACACTTGATAAAAGGCAACCCAGAAACAGCTTTAAAAGAGCCAAATTCTATAGTGCTTACCACAACTTTAGCTGAAAAATATTTTGGAGCTAACTGGCAAGAAGCAAACATTATCGGCACTTCTCTTTTGGTGAATAACCAAACAAATTATTTAATAACAGGCATTGTAGAAGACCTGCCAGACAATACACATCTTCAATTTAGCTGCTTAGGTTCTTTTGCCTCGTTAAGCGATTATCAAAATCCAAACTGGGATAACTCAGAATTTGCTACCTATGCCCTACTCACTCCAGAAGCTGCAGCAAATCCAACCGCAACTATTGAAAAGTTCACTGATCTAATTATTAAAAAATTTGGGAAAGAAGCTGTAAGTGCTGTAGAGTTACATATGGAACCTATTACAGATGTATACTTGTATTCAGAGTTTCATAATGCATTGGGCAAAAAGAGTGATGTAAAATACCTATACATATTTTCTGCAATTGGCTTACTCATTTTAATAATGGCATGCATCAATTATGTAAATATGTCTACTGCTTTATCGCTTAGTAGAGCTAAGGAAGTAGGTATTAAAAAAGTAGCCGGAGCGCAAAGAGCTCAACTTTTCTGGCAATTTATTTTAGAATCTGGCACATTCATTTTCAGTGCCTTTTTTCTTGGTGTACTGTTACTATTTCTATTAAAAGACTGGTTTAAAGAAATTGCAGCGATTAACATTTCTACCGAATTACTCATCCAACCAGAAATCTTACTGCCATTTATAGGTTTAGCCGTGTTTATGACCTTTTTGTCAGGAATATACCCAGCAGTTGTTCTTTCAGGATTTAAGCCGGTAAAAGTCTTAAAAGGCAGATTTAGTTATTCGAGCCAAGGTAAATTTCTTAGAAGAGTTTTGGTGATTGTGCAATTCTCAATCTCTATGTTTTTGCTGGCATTTACATTTGTGATTTTTCGACAGATGCAGTTGATCCAAGAACAAAATCTGGGCTATGAAAAAGAACATACGATCATCCTTCCAACAGATAAAGCCATTCAAGGTAAAAAAGATGTAATCCGCAACGATCTATTAAAAATCTCAGGAGTAAAAAATGTCACATTTGCATCCAGACCTCCAATTAGTATTACATCAACTACTACTGTAAAAGCTGTAGGTGAAGAAAATGAAAGGCAATTAATTTCTTACCTGATCAGCGATGCAAACTATGTGGAAACTTTTGATTTGCAAGTACTCACTGGAAAGGATTTTCAAGAAGTTACCTACCCAGACTCAGCTTTGGTTTTTATGGTAAATGAAGCTGCTATGGCATTTTTCGGCTGGACACCAGAAAATGTAGTAGGTCAAGAATTACAAATTTGGGGAAGATTTAAAGGAGAAATTGTTGGCGTAGTTAAAGACTTTAATTTTCAATCTTTAAGAGAAAACATTGAGCCACTGGTTATGGTGAGTTCAAAAGAACAAATCAACTTTGGGTATAGCCTCATGGTGAAGCTTAACAAAGAAGCAAACACCCCAACTAATTTGGCTCATATACATCATGTCTGGAACAAACATGCTGCTCACTATCCCTTCGATTACCATTTTATGGATGAAGCATATGACAGACTGTATAAATCGGAACAAAGATTAAGTGAGCTATTTGTCGCATTTAGTATAATAGCAGTAATTATTGCCTTTTTAGGCTTAACAGGTTTGGCTGCTTTTAACACACGCCAACGCTATAAAGAAATCAGTATAAGAAAGGTTTTAGGCGCTAATGTTTCAGGCATTTTAATGCTACTTTCAAAAGATTATTTATGGCTCTTACTTACCTCTTTTGCTTTTGCTCTACCCATTAGCCACTATTTTGTAACTGAATGGCTAGATAACTTTGCTTATAAAATTGACGCAACTTGGTGGGTATATACGTTGCCTGCATGTACTGTAATTATCGCAGCGATACTAGCAATCATTTTCCAATCATTAAAAGCAGTGAATGCGAATCCAGCACAGGTATTAAAAAATGAGTGATTTCCTGAGAAATCACTCATTTTGTTTCTAAGCTCATATAATCACAATCGAGTGGATAATTGTTATATTTATATACACTCCCATTATACTCGAAACATCTTAATCCAATATGAGACTTCTCACTTTGCAAAGAGAATTGCTGTCCACCAAACATCCAGAAAGCACTGCCTATGCCTTGTATTATAGTAGCATCAGCACCACCTTCTGCATACATCCATACAGATTCCAAATTGTCTTCATAAATTACAGGTTTGGCAATTAATACTTTTAAACTCAATCCATTAAAATCTCTGTAAAAAGTAGAATCTATAACAGACACAAAATAGTTAATCTCTTCACCAAAATAATTAATAAAGGATTCAGGCCGTATTTCTAATGTATCATCACTATTGGCTGAAAAGTCGTAGAGTTTATAGAACTCTTCCTCATGTTTATCCCAATGGTAGACTTTCTCCATATCTCCATACATCACTTCAATTTTTTTATACTGGAGTTCACCTAAAAAAAAATAATGTATTTCTAACACTCTTGCATCTATGTTATTTAGCAAAGTATCTCTCACAGATTCAATTACTAGATAACCATTTCCATCTTCAGGAGAATGACCGGGAGAGCTATCAGAATAATACCATTTTGCTCCAATAGGTGCCCATTCTGTTAAGTAAAGCGGTATATCTTTCTCAATTATTTCTTCGGAATCATCACTTTTGCAACTAAATAAGAATATTAAGAAGGAGAAAAAAATGATAAACTGGTTATAATACATTTTCTAATTTGAAAAGAATTTGCTTGAGTCTACAAATTATTACGCCCTGTAAAATAAACAAATATCTACCAGAAAATTATTATTAAAAAGCACCAATTTCAGCTTTCCAGCCTTTTATCATATCTCTGTTTTTCTTTTGGATTTGGGGATTAATAGCTGTTCTGGAACCGCTATTATTAAACTCTCCTGATTCCAAGTAATATAAGGCTTCTTTTAGGCAAGCTTCCTCCGTATTTCCAAAGTCTACAGAAATATCATCTGGTATTTGAGAATCTACCGGAATGCCACTGAAATAGTCTCCTACTCCATTCGCATTTACCACTCTAAAACTAATTGGGGAAATAATGTATCCTTCGTACCTGAAACCATAAGAACCCACTGGTTTTCCATAACTCGTTGTTCCTACTGTTTTTACTTCGATATAAGGTTTTAAACAGTTTACCACCGCCTCTGAAGCTGAAGCACTTGAACCTGTGGTAATAATCACCACTCTATTTAAACCCAATTGTATTGGCTCACTTTCAAAGAAAAAACTTGAGTTGTTCGCCGTTCTATCTGCATTGTGTTCTAGTTCTACAAACAGGTCTCCATTATTATCTGCGGAGGTAATCATTCCAGAGAGCATAGTAGCTAAATCTAACAAGCCACCACCGTTGTATCTCATATCTAGTACTAATTCATCAATGTGATTTTCTGCAAAATCTGCAAACGCATTTGATAGGTCTGTCTCTGCTCGCTCAATAAAATTATTAAAAACCAGATAACCGATTTTCTTACCATTTTGCTCAATAATGCTCTCATGCAAAACCGTAACTATATCTACTTGTGCTTTCCCAATCTGTTTAGTTACCTCTTCGCCTTCAGTATTTAAAAACTTAAACTCGTTTACCACACCTTCTACATCAGCTCCAAAAGCAGCATCTAAATCATTTATATCACTTACGCTCTTTCCATTTATCGCTACAATATTAAAGCCTCTGGTTACCCCGCTAGAATCTGCCGGAGAACCCGGATACACCAAACTCACTCTCAGTTTTCCCTCATCGTCGTATCTCATACCAAAACCATGACCCGCATAAGTTCCTTGCTTAAAATACTGATCGTAGCTAGATTCATCTGTCACATAACTCCACTTATCTAAATCGTTTTTGATCATGGCATCCATTAAATCTTGCATGCTTTCGTAAGCCCTAACATCGACATCCGGAACTTCATCATTCCACAAATACCAATAATTCATAATGGCCACAAGCTGATTTCTTATATCAAGTTCTTCATCTGTTAGATCTTGTAATACAGGGTCATCTTTATCACATGAAAGCACTAAAACTGAGACTAGTAAAACACAGAAGATTCTGGCTTTTTTAAAAAAATTAACCATAACAGTATTATAAAAAAATTGAGGTATATACGTGCTTTAAATTAAACCGAGAGAACTGTAATAAATTACCTGTTGTCTCTTTAATTATAAGAAATATTTCAATAATTTTTATAAAGATATACTGGTTTCTCAGGGCCATCCATATAAAAAGATGCCCATTTTATCATTAGGGTGTTAAATTAAATGCGTTACCTCCAAAGAATTTACAAGCTCATCAAAATTGACTGGCGCAAGAATTTTCCTATTGTAAAAAAGGAGAATAAACCTGAGTTTATCCAAGAAATTAGCTTCGAGAATATCCACAGACTCAAATACATTAGTTTTTTTGCACTTTTTGTATTAGCAATTTACACTATAGTAGACATAGCAATACCAGAATTTCACATGTACCTTGTGTCTGATGTTATGATGCTAGTTTTTATATCTACTTCCACAACTCTTTACCTAAAACATCCTGCTAAAACTAGTGCAGATATAGATTGGAAACACATTTACCATTTTAAGGCTTTTGCATTATTTATATTAGGATGGAGTGGCTATGTGGCATCATTCGAAATTGAAGAAAACGGTTATATCTACTCTTACCTCCTTTGCATCTTTATAGTATCCGTCATTTTTTACACAAAAAAGATGGATTTATTTATCCTTTTCACTTTTGGTTTTTTGGTATTCATTTTTGCTAATTTCTGGAATTACGGTTATCTCATTCCTAAAACCAAGGTGATGTATGTTGTATTAACCCATTTATTTTGTTGGGTTTTGTCTAGGTTACAATTTGCAGCGCGCACACAAAACTTCATCGTAACCAAGCAATTGAGCAACACAAATGTATTGCTGAATAAAGAAATTACCTCTAGAATTCAGGCAGAAACTGATTTGCTCGCACTAGCTCATAATTTAGAAGAAAGAGTTGAAGAAAGAACTACAGAACTTTCTGAGATCAATTTTAAACTTGAGTTAGAAATTGAGCAACATAAAACTACTACTGAAGAATTAATAAAGAGCGAGAAAAAGCTAAACAGACAAAATGCCAAGCTCATTCAGCTAAATGATGAACTTGATATGTTTGTATACAGAACCTCTCATGATATTCGTGGTCCAATTAGTTCTGTACTAGGCTTGCTATTATTACTCAGAAATGAATCGAACAAAGACCTATTCCACTTTCTTTTAGATAAAATAGAAGGAAGCATGAACAAGCTTGATGGCTTTATTAATGATATAAATGATTTTTCTGATAATTCTAGACTTCGTGTTAGAAAAGAGCAGATTAACTTTCAAGAAATTATTGAAAATGTGCTCAAGAAAATACAACCTCTTGAACTGCAAAGCGGTGTTGAAGTAAACATCATTGTAAATAACCCAAAACCATTTTTTTCTGATGAGAAAAGAGTTACGCTAATTTTAAAAAGTATAATCGAAAACGCTTTTGTTTTTCAGATTAAAAACCATCCAAAGAAAGAGATCAACATCGAGGTTGATACCACTTTGCAAAATGGCAATGCATTAATTACTGTTACTGACAATGGTTGTGGTATTGACGAAACTGTGCTTGACAAAGTATTTGAGATGTTTTACAGAGGCAGTAGCCAAAGTAAAGGTTCTGGTTTGGGTCTGTATGTTGCTAAGGTGGCAACTCAAAAAATTGGCGGTATTATCAACATCAAATCACAGGAGAATAAATTCACACAAGTAATTGTAAACATCCCTTGCCTGCACAAAGCAAACTTTGAAGAAAGCCACATTAAAGAGGAAATAGATAACCAAATACCTTCTTAAACCTCAATTAATTCACATCTACCTGAAATTCTTTTTTCTGTTTTTTCTTCTTCATAGAATAAGCTTGCAAAATTATTAATGCTACAAAACCTACAGCAGCATCTATTGAAAAAGTAAGCGGCAGCATTTCATCATTGTTATTATAAATCCAACTAGAAAGCAAAGAACCAGAACCAATTCCGGCTTCAAGCGAAATATAGACTGTTGCCATTGCTCTACCTACATATTTTTTATCGCTTCGGTCGGCTGTCCAAGCGAAAATGGTTGGAGAGTTAATACCAGAAGCTAACCCAAAAATAAAAGAGGCTGTAAGTAACTCTGTTGGTGTTGTAGAAAAGCCAATCATTACCAGAGATATTACCAACAGAATTAAACCAATTTTGAGAACAGGAACTCTACCAAATCTATCAGAAGCTTTTCCTGCAACCACTCTAATTGTGATAGAAGCTAAAGTGAAGTAAGTGTAAAACAATCCCTTATTTTCCATACCCAAATGCACACTAAAATCTGGAATAATGGTTAACACCGCACCGAAAGAGAATACAGATAATAAAAGAATAACTGCTGGTAAAAATACTCTTGGCTCAATTACTTCATCCTTCTTAATCTTTAGCAATTTTAAACTAAATGGCTGCTTGTCTTTTAAGGTTTCTTTCATGCCGATTAAAACCAAAATAGACAATAATGCTGTAAATGAAGAAGTGTAAAAAAGCGCATTAATTGACATGTGTAAAGCAATTAATCCGCCTACTGCCGGACCAGCAGCCATACCTAAACTGCCAAATAAACTCATAATCCCCATGGCCTCCCCTCTTCTGTTGGCAGGAACTACATCTGCAATAAATGCAGAGGTTGCAGTTGGCTTAAACCCAGTTGACATACCATGAATAAATCGTAGGAATAAGAAGCCTGCTACGGTACTTAAAACAGGATAAAGAAAACCTACGAAAATACATACAAATACTCCGTAAACCATGATTGGTACTCTGCCCACCGTATCGGTAAGTTTTCCACTTATCGGCCTTGAAAGACCAGCTGCAAGTGTAAAAAGCGCGATAATCAAACCTTTGTAGTCGCCACCTCCCATACCTTCTAGGTAAGAGGGCAACTCAGGAATGATCATGTTAAAGCTCGCAAAAAACAGAAATGAACTAGAGCAAAGCAGCCAAAACTGAAAGGTATATACTTTATTGAATGAACTAGGCATAAAAAAATAATTTGCTTTATAGCAAAATAAGCTAGCTACTTTGCTACAAAATGCTGGTATCGCCACAAAGTTCTATTAAAAATTATCAAATAAAATGTCTAGCAGTAAAAATTATTGATATTGACAGCTTTTAATTAAAAAGAGGAGGCATAGATAGGGGTAAACATAAAAAAACCTCCCATTTGGGAGGCTTCAATCAATTTGGTTCTAGGCTGCCATTTGCTTTTGGCAAAACATCTTTTAGGTCTTCCACCAAAGGTGTTTTTAGTGGAGTTTCATTAACCGAGCCTAAGTAAGATGGCAAATCGATACCTGCTTGTTTAGCCAATTCATGAATTGGAGGCAAAGTGCTAATAAAGTTTTTGATGAAGTTAGAAGTACTTCCACCTTTCTCACCACTACCAGAATCCCAAACAGTAATCTTATCAATCTTAAGATTAGATATTGCTTCAGTTTGTTTAGAAACAAGTGTCTCTAGTTTTTCTAGCAATAGCAATGTAGCCGCAGCTTTACTATCTCCATTACAAGAAGCAACAATTTCTTCGTAACCTTTTGCTTTAGCTTTCAACAATTGCTGTAAACCTTCTGCTTCCGCTTTGTATTTCATCAAAATAGCATCTGCATCACCTTTTGCTACTCTTCTAATCTGCTCTGCTTTAGCTTCTGCATCAAGTTCTATTTTACGTTTTTCAATTTCTTTCTGCACAATTTGCTCCTTCTCTAACTTAGCCATTTCAGCAATTTTCTGCGCTTCTAAAATTTCTTTTAAAGCATTTGCGTTTGCTACATCACTTCTTCTTTGTGCCTCGGCAGTTTTCTCTGCAAGTTCTGCATTGTATTCAGCCACCTTCGCTTTAGACTGGTTTTCACCTTGTACAGCACTTGCTTCCAAATTAGCAATACCCACCCTTTTCTTAGCTTCGGCTGCCTTGGTTCCTTCTTCTGATTGGGCATATTCTGATGCCACTTCTACATCTTTTTCTCTATTAGCTTTAGCTTCACCAATTGAACCACTTCTTTCTTGTTGAGCTACTTCGACTTTTGCAAGGTTTACAGCTTCAGCAGCTGCTTTTTTACCAATTGCTTCAATGTAACCAGATTCGTCTGTTATGTCTTTAATATTCACGTTGATTAGCTCTAAACCAACTTTGTTTAGCTCAGAAGCAACATGTTTATTAATTAGAGATAAAAATTGTTCTCTATCTTGGTTAATCTCTTCAATAGTAAGTGTAGCAATAACCAACCTTAACTGACCTAAAATTATGTCGAGGGCTTGGTTTCTAAGTTCTGCTTCATCTAAACCCAAAAGTCTTTCAGCAGCATTCAACATAATGCCTTCTTTGGTTGAAATACCTACTGTAAAAGTACTTGGCGTGTTGATACGAATATTTTGTTTAGAGAGTGCTCCTTTAAGGTCTATTTCGATCGGAATAGGACTTAAATTTAAATATTGCCAATCTTGAATTACAGGAATTACAAAGGCACCACCACCATGGATACATTTTGCACTTTTACCTGTACCTACTTTACCATAAACTACTAAGATTTTATTGGATGGGCTCCGCTTATATCTGCTAACAAATACTGCAGTAACTAGCACGAGAAAGACACCTAAAATCCCTCCCAATCCTGAAATTATTTCCATATTTATAAATTTTAAATGTTAAAAAAGCAGGGTTGTAAACATGTAGGTTAAAATCAGATTATGAAGATTACATACTTGTAAAATCCTGTTAGTCAAGTACTTTTGCAGAAGTAAGTTCTTTATTGTTGTAGAGTTCTACTAACAACTTACCCTCTTCTACATCATAGACTATTACTTCTTGGCCGGTTTCAATTTTTTTACCATCTGTTAGTGCATCGAAAATTACCAATCTGCCTTGCACCAACAATTGTACTTGTCCTTCTCCAGTTCTAGATTCTGGAATTCCTAGATATACTTCGGCTACTTTGCCAATTGCATTTTTGATTTCTACATTTCCAGAGTTTTCCAGATTTTTCATTTTATTAATCAAAAACACAACAGATGTAAAACCTACTATACCAGCAATTAGAGAAGTGAGCAAAACGCCTCCTTCTCCCATGTCTGTTTGGTTTTTAAATAGAATAGCAGACCAGCTACCCATGCCTAAAAATGTAAGCACGGCTGAAAGTGTAACATCATCGCCTCCAATATCGAAATCGAGGTCTATGTCTAAATCCAATCCAACAAGAGATAAAAGGGTTTGTATGCCTAATACAGAAGAAGACAGGACAGCTATTGCCCAATAGATGGCTTCGGAAGGTGTGTCCACTCCAAATAATTCTTGTAGAGCTTCCATAATTTTATGTGTTGAATTGAAAAATCCTCCTTCTCAAAATTTAATAAAATGCCCCTTTAGCATTCTAAATTATTGGTCGATAATTATTGGTTGATATTACAAGATATGGATAAAAAATTTTAAAAAATATGATTTTCATTCAAACTGGATTTGATATAAGCATATCTGATAACAGAAAGGCAAATTGAATGAGTTTTTATATGTTATTTTCTTCATTTAAATATAAATTTACAAAAAAACATACTAAACAATTATGGAGGTTAACACAACCAATCAAACGCCCAACCACTCAAAAGTATCAGCTATAGTAGGTTTAAAATGTCCAAGATGTAGAGAAGGACATATGTTCCAGCATCCGTTTCTAGCGAAACCGCTCAAGTTTAGTAAAATGCACGATAAGTGTGAACACTGCCAGCAAAACTTCCACCCAGAACCAGGCTTTTACATTGGCGCAATGTATTTTAGCTATGCGATTAATGTGGCCATTGTAATTACGCTTTTTGTAGCTTTAAATATTATGATGGATAAACCTATACTTTCCATCTTGCTTTCTGGCACTATCATTCCAGCTATTTTGATGGTTCCTATCAACTTTAGAATTTCAAGGTCATTAATGCTTCATCTTTTTGGTGGTATTGATTACGATCCTTCTAAATCGTAAATAAAAAAAGCCTTTCTTTTCAAAAATCAAAAAGAAAGGCTGAAGGTATAAAAGTATGTAAACTATTCTATTCTTCTTATAATTTACCAAAACGTTCGAAAGCCATTTTCTCTAAACTCTCACGATGAGAAGGGTGAGCAATGCTTATTAATGCTTTGGCTCTTTGTCTTAAGTTTTTACCGTAAAGGTTGACCACTCCGTATTCAGTCACAATGTAATGAACGTGTGCACGGGTTGTAGTAACTCCAGCTCCTTCTTTAAGGAAAGGAACAATTTTAGAAACGCCTTTATGAGTAACAGACTGTAATGCTATAATTGGTTTACCTCCTTCAGATAAAGAAGCTCCTCTCATAAAGTCCATTTGACCACCAACACCAGAGAATTGTCTTGGCCCAATGGTATCTGCACAAATCTGACCTGTTAAGTCAATCTCCACCGCACTATTTATAGCCGTTACTTTAGGATTTTTACGAATAATACTAGTATCGTTCGTATATGCAGCATCTTTCATTGTAACAATTGGGTTATCGTGCAAGAAGTCGTAAACTTTTTGCGTACCCATTACAAAACAAGCTGCAATTTTATGTGGCAATACTTTCTTCTCCTCACCAGTTACTACTCCTCTTTTTACCAAGTCGATCAAACCATCTGAAAACATCTCGGTATGCACACCCAAACGCTTGTGGTTAGTAAGTTGTGTTAATACAGCATCTGGTACACCACCAATACCCATTTGCAAGGTTGCTCCATCATCTACCATTTCGGCGATGTATTTACCAATTTTAAATTCTTCTTCAGAAATTTCGCGGTGAGGAACAACGGTAATTGGGTTATCTACTTCGATTAACGAGTCAATTTCACTAATGTGAATTACACCATCTCCTAATGAGCGAGGTGCTTGTGGGTTAACTTCTGCTATAATAAACTTAGCAGTTTCTAATGCAGCAACAGTCACATCAACAGAAGAACCTAGTGAGCAATAACCATGTTGATCCGGAGGAGTTACCGTGATCATTGCAACATCTATTGGTAATATTTTTCTTCTAAATAAATAAGGAACTTCACTTAAAAATATAGGAATATAATCGGCATCACCTTGCTGAACAGCTTTTCTGGCATTGCTACCAACAAAACACGCATTGTGTCTAAAGCTTTTAGCTAAATCTGGATTTGTATAAGGAGCAGGACCTTCTGTATGAATATGTATTACTTCAACATCTCTTAGTTCATCCGCTCTGCCAATCATAGCATTAATTAATGTATGAGGTGCCATAGAAACGCTATGTACAAAAACTCTATCACCAGTTCTAATACATGAAACAGCTTCTTCTGCAGTAGTATATCGAGGTCTTTTGAAATGATCTGCCATTGTCATTTATATTGTTTAGATTAAATAGGTATCCTTTTCTTTAATTCGGTTCAAAACTATAAAGCAAGAGCTGCCTGAAATATGACATTTGTCTTATTATTAAAAGACATTTGTTTCAAATCGAAAAAAAAATCATCATATCAGCTCAAAAAATCACATTTGATCTACAATACTATAAAATAGGCATAAAACAAAAAAAGCATCCGGTAAGGATGCTTTTATATTTATGGTTAGTAAGTCTAAGATCACATGCTATTTGCCATCAGCTCTACAAAACGATCGTCCATTTCAATGAATTGAGTAGGACTAAATAATCTTACAGGCTTAATAGCTTCCATTTTACCAATAAGACTTCTAATCTTCATGGCTTTGTCTTTTTTAGCTGGGCTTATCGCAATTTTCAGTATTTTGATGAATATCACGATGTCTTCGCTCATGTCTTTACCCAGAATTCTTATCTGACGTTGGATACTGTTAACTAGCTGAGAGAACAAATCGTCGTCTTTTTTACAAGCATACATTAATGCAAGAATAGACTTGATCTCCAACATAGCATAAGGATATTTTTTAAGGCTTACCTCGTTAAGCAAGTTGTTAATTTCTCTAGCTGCTTCGTCAAATTTTCCAACATAATAGCAAGAGATTGCTCTATACATTACATAATTGATGTATTTTGGTAAGTCTTCTTTATCGCACTCAAATCCTTCAAATAATCTTTGGTTTTCTGCATACAAATCAGCTTCGCACTTCAATCTGATGTGTCTGCTTAATTTTGTATTTAAGAATTGAGGAGAATAAGCATAAAGGCCATAATTAGTAAGTAGAGTACCAGCCTTTTCATTAACTTGATCAAAATACTTCTCAGCTTTTCTAAACACTTTGTAGTGTGTATAGTACTCAAGTCTTAGGTATTCGAATACTAGTTTTAAGTGGAAGTATATAGAATCTAGATAATACTCTTCAAAGATTTTTTCTACATTATCAAGTATATCTTCAATCGGCTCTTTGGTGTCGTCTGTTTTCTCACCATCTTCTATAAATAGGCGGTGGAAAATACTCAAACAGTTCTGATAAACATATAATCTGTGCGATTTGTAAAGCTTACACACATTGTCCATCTCATTACTTAACAGGTTGAGCTCCATTTTATCGATCTCGTCACCTGTAAGTGTAAACTCACCAAACTTTTTGAAGTACTGAGCCAGAAGATCTTCTGCTTTATCTACCGCAAGCATATAAGCTACGTGCTTGTTATATAGCTGCGAGTATTCGAAGTAATCTTCTGAGTTTATATGTAATTTTTTAAGAGTCTTATATACGATAGTTAATTCATTAGAAAGATCATATGCCAACAACTCCTTCTCAAGCTTCTTAAGTGTTGCTATTGATATTGCTTTCTTCTTGGTGAAAATAATTTCGTTGATGTTAGAAACTTTTTTCAACAAGTCCGTTCTCGGGCTCTCCATTTGTTGAAGAAGGTATTCTTCAATTTTTTGGTTAAGTCTTGATCTTAATGTGTAATACGCATTTGTATTCACATCAAGCTCACTCATAATTTTAGCATCAGAAAGTTGCCTTAACCTCATTGCCTCAAGCAAATACGCAGATTTATCTGCATTGCTTTCTATTAATAGTTCATGTATCGATTGATAA
>PBYL01000120.1 GCA_002729595.1 Thalassovita sp.
GCTTAAACTTTATGCAGAAGATGTTTCTTTAATGAGATTAAGCAACAGATTTGACTTTAAAGAGCCAGATGGATCAGAATCAAACTGGATACCTTACAGCGAATCGGCAGAATGGACATTAATAGGCCCTGATGGACTAAAAACAGTTTATGTTCAATTTAAAGATGAAATTGGCAACATATCTAAAACTGCATTTGCAAGAATTGGTGTTGATAGACAAGCTCCTAAATCAGGTAGAATTTCGATTGATAGAGGTGCAAAGTTCTGTACAAATGTTAGTGCTTTTGTTACTCTCGATTTATATGCAGTCGAAGCAGCTTACATGATGGTAAGTAACTCTCAAAATTTTGATGGAGCCGACTGGATACCATACAAAGGTATTTATCAAAACTGGCCACTAGAAAGCAGTGAAGATGGAGATAAAAAGGTGTATGTTAAATTTAAAGATAAAGCAGAAAATGAAACTACTCCTATTGTTGCTAGCATCACTCTTGACAGACAAGAACCAGTTGGAGAAGAAGTAATTATAAACGGTGGTGGTCTTGACTATACAAATGATAAGACCAACAATGTTGAGTTAGAGTTAAAAGCTGAAGGGGCAATTGAAATGATGGTAAGTAATAGTAGTCATTTCAAAACAGCGAAATGGCAACCATACACTGAAAAAATCAACTGGACACTTATTGGTGGAGATGGTACTAAGGTGATCTATGTGAAATTTAGAGATGAAGCTAGTAATGAGTCTGCAGTAGCAAGCTCTAAAATCAGACTTGACACTCAACCACCTATTGCTCAATATGTTAGAATCAATGGTGGACAAACTACTACTAAGTCTACTAGAGTAACATTAGATATAAAAGCTAGAGAAGCTGACTTTATGAAAGTTTCTAATGATCCGAAATTTGAGGGAGCAATTTGGGAACCTTACACTCCTACTAAAGAATGGGATGTAAATCCTGGAGAAGGTTTAAAAAGAGTATTTGTTAAATTCAAAGACAATGCTCAAAACGAATCTCCACACAAATGGGGTGATATAACTCTAGTGAATGAATATTAGGCTGAAAAATAAATTATTATAAATGAAATTAAAGACCGGAAAAGTATGCTAAAGCATCTTTCCGGTCTTTTTTTAATTGCTCTATTAAAGCATCTATACCATCAAACTTTACTTCTTCTCTTAAATATTTACAGAATAATATAGCTATATCCATTCCGTAAATATCTTTATCGAAATCAAAAATATTTGCTTCGATAAACTTTTTACCACTCTCATCTACAGTAGGATTAAAACCAATATTAAGCATACCTTGATATACAATATCATTTACCACCACATCTACTGCATAAATACCATCTTTTGGAATAAGCTTATTCTCTGAAGGGACTTCAATATTTGCGGTTGGAAAACCAATAGTTCGTCCAAGTTTTTTACCATGAACTACTTTTCCAGTTAACTCATATTTTCTGCCTAAATAATGATTTGCTGTATCTATTTCACCATCATTCAGAGCATTTCTAATTTTTGTAGAGCTAACTGCAATCTCGTCAATTTCCTGCTTAGAGATTTCTTCTACTTCAAAGCCAAATTTATCTGCATTTGCCTGTAAGTATTCAAAACCTCCTTCCCTATTTTTACCAAAGCGATGATCGTAGCCAATCACTAACTTTTTTGTTCCTACAGCATCAATCAAAATATTTTGAATAAACTCTAAAGAGCTTAGCTTAGAAAAAGATTTATCAAAGGGAATTATAATAAGATGATCGATATCAAACTGATGGAAAAGGTTAATTTTTTCATCTAATGTAGAAAGTAACTTAATGGTATGATCATTCTTTAAAACTAATCTCGGATGGGGCCAGAAGGTTAACACAACGCTTTCACCTTGTTCAGCTTTAGCTAATTCTATTAGTCTAGTTAAAATTTTCTGATGCCCGAAGTGCAGTCCATCAAAAGTTCCGCTTGTAACTATTGATTTAGCTTTATTTTTAAAGGTTTCAACACCATAATGTACTTCCATAGTTTGTATCTATTTCTTCAGATACTTGATAAAATCATCTAGCTGGTAAGCATCTTCCACTTTGTAATCTCCAATATGAGTTCTTCTAAGTTCTGAGAGATATGCTCCTTTTCCTAGTAATTCACCAAAATCTCTTGCTAGACTTCTAATATATGTACCTTTTGAGCATTTCACATAAAAAGATATCTCTGGCAAATTTATCTCTTTAATCTCAAAACTATATATATGTATTTTTCTAGATTTTAGTTCAACCTTTTCGTTATTTCGAGCATGTGTATATGCTCTTTTTCCTTGAACTTTTACTGCAGAAAAAAGTGGAGGAACTTGATCTATTTCACCAATAAAATTTTTGCAAGCATTATGGATTTGTTCTTCTGTAAGATCAGCAATATCTGCGACATCCTCAATTTCAGTTTCAAGGTCAAAAGAAGGCGTAGTTTTGCCTAACACCATTTTGCCCGTATAAACCTTTTCCTGATCTTGAATTTGATTGATAATCTTGGTATTCTTACCTGTACAAACAATTAACAAACCAGTGGCTAATGGATCGAGTGTTCCAGCATGCCCAACCTTTTTAATCTTGATGGCATTTCTAATTTTTTTAACAACATCAAAAGATGTCCACTCATATGGCTTGTCTATTAACAAGACCTCTCCAGCTGCAAAATCAAAAGATTGATTATATAACTTATTTTCAGTCAAAAATAAATCAGATTAATGTGTAGATGATTGCTATTGCACCTACGATGAAACAATAAATGGCAAAGTAAGCAAGTTTACCTTTCTTCACCAAATTAATCATCCAAGTACACGCTACCAAACCGGTTAAGAATGCAACTACAAAACCTGCTACAAGGGCTGTAACGCTTACTGTTTGTGTTGCTTCAGTGGCTTCAAAATAATCTTTTAATTCAAGAATAGTAGCTCCTAATATCGGTATCAATACCATTAAAAATGAGAATCTTGCCGCTTGTGATTTACCAACACCTAAAATTAGTGCAGTAGAAATAGTAGCACCAGATCTTGAAATACCAGGTAAAACAGCAATTGCTTGCGAAACTCCAATTAATAAAGCCTGAAAGAAGTTTACATCCTCTCCTTCTTTATTTCCAAAATAGTTGGTTAAAAGCAACAAAAAGCCTGTTAAAATCAACATAGAACCAACTAATAGAATCTGTCCGCCAAACAATACTTCTATCTCATCTTTGAGGAATACACCTACAAAAAAAACAGGAACCATTGAGATTATAATCTTTACAGCAAACTGTGAAGATTCATTCCATTTAAAGGCAAATAATCCACCTATTACTTCGTAAATATCTTTCCAAAAAATAACGATAGTACTTAATGCCGTCGCTGCGTGTAATACTACCGAAAACAGTAAACCTGCTTCTAACTCTTGCCCGAGTATAGCTTTACCTAACTCTAAATGCCCGCTACTACTTACTGGTAAAAACTCTGTTAATCCTTGAATTATTCCTAATATGATTGCGTCAATGATGCTCATCGCTTAAAAAATTGCTGTAGGTGATTTAAGTTTGCTTATAGTATTAGTGAGATGTATGGATTCAAAAAATAGCTAAAAACATAAAAAAAGAAGTAGTTGGCTTACTTCTTATCGGTATTATCTATGTCTTTTTTTTCGTCTTTTCCTTTAGACAATATTGCAAAAAATTGTATAACAAAACCTGCTAAAACAACAATTGGACCTAAGGTGAGTCCTAAAAATCCAAAACCAAATTCTTCTCCGTCAAGACTCATAATTAAAAAGCCAGCAAAAAGTACTATAAGACCTATAAACATAAGTTTATAATTGTGACTCGTAAAAATGAGACTTTTGTTATTTGTTTCTTTCATGTAAATTTTATCTATAAACGGCTAATTAAACCGATTGCAATTATAAAAAATTAAAGTACATATATAAAATTGCGAATCCTTGTTAAGCCCAAAATTTGTCTAAATATCATTATTTAAATTCAAATAAGACTACTACTGGCACTTTTCATTAAAGATTGTTAATATAATTCATCTAGCCTCATTCTTAAATATCGGGTTACAGCAGAATAGGAGCTTAAGTAACCGATTATACTACCAAGTGCAAGCAGGCCAATAAAAATCAAGCTTATTTCCCAAAGTTTTAAAAACTGTTCTATATCTGGAAGAATTTCTACAGCGAGTAAATATATTCCTAAAAGTAATAGTGTAGCTAAAAATCCGCTGATTGCACCATGCAGAGTAGCCCTCAAAACAAATGGTTTTTTTATGAAAAATGGCGTGGCTCCTACCAATTGCATACTCCTTATTAAAAACCTTTGAGAAAAAAGCGCCAGTTTAATTGCATTATTAATCAATACCACAACAGTAAAGAGTAAAATGATAACAAAAACACTTATTACCATTCCCAGAATTTGAATATTATCATTAATATCATCCACCATTTTTTTAAGGTTCTGGGTGTATGCAACCTCATAAACATCTGGAATGCTCTCTATATCTGTTTTAATTTCTTCTAGCCTTTCGTTATTCTGAAAGTCTTCTGTTAGGTTAATTATATAAGAGTCTCTTAATGGGTTTGCACCCAAAAACTCAATAAAATCTTCTCCTGTGTCTTCTATTAAAGTTTTTGCAGCATCTTCTTTAGAAAGAAATTGTATTCTAGGCTTGCCATCTGACTGGTCTATGTAACTCTTTGAAGCTAGTGCATTCTCTATTACTTTAATCTCTTCTTCATTTAGTCCTTTTCTTAAAAAAACTTGGATTTCAATTCCTTTCTTAAGGTCTGAAGATATATTTCTAGCTATTATTACCAATAAAAAAAATAGCCCAATCATAAACAGAGCAGTAGAAATACTAAAGATTACATTTACAAAGGGATAACTTCCTACACTTTTTTTATTTGAGGTAGCCTTCACAGTTTAAAAAATTTGATATCTAGATTCCACAAAATTACATAACAATTGTAGTAATGAGTATATTTTCCATTTTTAGGTGTTCTTTTGTCAAAAACTAGACTTGAATTTTAATAATGGATAAAGAAAAAAATCAATTAACATTTATACCTGGTTTTAAACCCGATATTAATATTAAAGAAACATCTTACATTGTATTTTATGATGGGAAATTAATGATTAATAAAACCCAAGAAAATGCAGAGTATATATTTAACGATTTACCACCATATTTTTTAGAAAGTAGTCACAAACAACAACACTTAGGCTCATTACATCAAAGAAATTGTAAAATTATAGGATTAAGAGACATACCTGAAGCTCTTGATAATTTTGAGTTTGTGAGTGTAAGAAGTTTGTTTGGGCAAATTACAGAAGCTGAATTATTAATGGCAGGTAGAGCTAACCAAATAATTACTTGGGCAACTACTCACCATTTCTGTGGGAAATGTGGAACTCCAACCGAAAACAAACCTGATGAATTGGCAATTATTTGCCCTAACTGCTCAACCACTTACTACCCTACTATTTCTCCTGCAATTATAGTTGCTATTGTAAAAGATGGTAAAATTCTATTAGGACATTCAGCAAGATTTAAAGGTAAATTTTATAGTGTTCTTGCTGGTTTTCTTGAAATAGGAGAGACATTTGAGCAATGTGTTGCCAGAGAAGTTAAAGAAGAAGCTGGTGTAAACATCAAAAACATAAAATATTTTGGAAGTCAACCATGGCCTTTTCCAAGCTCGATGATGGTTGGTTTTACTGCCGAATGGGATTCTGGAGATATTGTTTTACACGACGAAGAATTGGATGATGCAGGCTGGTTTTCTCCTGATGATATGCCAAACACTCCTGGCACATACAGTATTGCAGGAAGACTTATTGAGTGGTTTAAACAAACTCACTCATAATGATAAAAGTATTTAAATTGAATTGTTAATAAAATGGAATTTATAGCAATTTATATTGGTTTAGACTTAAACAATGAACTCTAAAGTTGATTTGCCAAAATTAGATAGCATAAACCATTTATAACAGAGAGAGGTATTTATTCAAATGCCTCTCTTTTTTTATAACCTACCATTACAACACCAAAATAAGGCAATTTTATATTAGTATAATACAATTCCACTCCCAAATCAAGATTACTATTCCCAATTCAGGACTTTTCTATATCAACAAATACATATAAACATCTCATTATCAATACTTTAAATAATATATATCATTATTTGTATTTTTTCATATAACTATTCTAAGTTTGATTTATTAAATATGAATTAATGGCATCGCAAGAACCAACAAGAAAAGACTCTAAAAATAGCATGAACCCATTTGAAGAGAAATTGAAAATAATGAAGGAAAATCTACAGAAATTGAAAAGTAGAAGTGAGGAGTTAGCTAGAAAGAATAAAAAGTTTCTTCAAATATCAACATCGAATATTTAATAAGAATTACAACTTACTTAGAATACAATCAACACAATCACTACTTACTCAAATTAATCAATTGTTAAAACTACAACCAATTATGAACTCAGAACAAAAATTATCTAACGATTACCAACCTAAAGTAAATCTTCAAGAATTAGAAGCAAAGTTAGATATGTTGAAAAACAATCTAAACCAAATCAAGAAAAGAACAGTAGATTTAGCTAAAAGGAATAAAATGATCATTTAAGAATTTCTTAAATTTTCTTTTGATCATTTTAAAATTTTTAAGGAAAAAAGAAGCCCATACAAACTGCTTAAAAATAAGAGTACCTAGGGCGGGAGTCGAACCCGCACGATGTTGCCATCATTGGTGTTTGAGACCAACGCGTCTACCAATTCCGCCACCTAGGCTTATTTTTGAGAGCTTCCCTGAAAGGGTGTGCAAACCTAGTTAAAGAGTTTTTTTTTTACAACTATTTCTTGAAATTTCAATCTAATAAATTCCATTCATCGTTCATAATTGCCAATGCATGGTGCGCAGTCATGTCAAAACTTACTGGAACTATTGAAACAAAGTTGTTTTTAATTGCCCACTCGTCTGTATCCTCTCCTTTATCGTGATTTACAAACTCACCTGTAAGCCATAAATACTTTCTGCCATACGGATCTTCCCTCTCATCAAAAACCTCTTTCCATTTAGCAATTGCCTGTCTGCAAATTTTAATTCCTTTAATCGCCTCATCTCTTTTTTCTGGAAAGTTTACATTTAAAGCAATTCCTTTTTGTAATCCTTTCTCAAGTGTTTCTCTTGCAATTTTTTCTATAAGATCAAGTGTATGGTTAAAATCAGCATCAGAATCATAATCACATAAAGAAAAACCTATTGATGGCATTCCCTCTATCGCTGCTTCTATTGCTGCCGACATAGTTCCAGAGTATAATACACTTACAGAAGTATTACTCCCGTGATTAATGCCACTCACTACCAAGTCTGGCTCTTTACCTTCTGGCAAAATATAATTTTTAGCAATTTTTATACAGTCAGCAGGAGTTCCTGAACATTCGTAAGCCTCTACCCCATCAAAAATATCTGACTTTCTTATTTTTAAAGGATCATTAATTGTAATTGCGTGGCCCATTCCAGACTGTGGACTATTTGGAGCAACTACTATTACATCTCCTATTTTCTGCATTGTTTCTACTAAGTTGCGAATGCCTTTTGAGGTTATACCATCATCATTCGAAACAAGTATTAATGGTTTTTTACTCATAATTATGTTGTTTGAGATATGCTCTTTATCGCTTTCTTAAGTGCGCAAAGCTAACATTATTTATTAAATCAGAACTTTGATTTTCGAATAATAAAAAAAGCCATTCTGTTTCTTCAGAATGGCTTTTTAAAATATATTTTTGCATTACTGTTGGTTGAGTGAATTGTAATAATCTACCACTTGAACCATATCTTCTCTTCGCTCAATATCTAGTTTATTTACTTTTATAAACTTCTTAAGCACTTTATCTTTATCATTTAACATAGCTAAAGCTTCTTCCAACTCGCGACTACAGTAAGCTATTTTTCCATCATCATTAATTAAGAAATAATCATCTACCTGTACTGTAACTCTCACATTTCTACCACCAAACCAATAGGGATCATACATATTTTCAACTTTTTCAACTATTTTTTCTCTTCCTAACAAAGAGTAAGGCTCGCCTTCGGTAAGTAATTCAAAAAAAGTTGGCTTTTTATAACTAGTTCCGTCTGTGCTGTATGGCAGTGTAAAAAAGTATCTAACTTGTTTAGATTTTTGATCTACAATTTGCCAGGCTTCTACCCTAGTTGCATTGTACGATCTTACTGTATTTCCGTTTTTATAGATGAGGTTATCGCTTTGGAGATCATATTTTATAAATCCACTTACTGTTTCACCGGTAGTCAAATCAATTTCTCCTTTGTGCCATAAGTCTTTAGAAAACTTTTGTGCATTTGCTCCATAAAAACTGAAAAAGAGAATAATGAGCAGAATATTTTTCATAGTATAGGGTACAATATTGCTGTATCAGATAAAGGTATAAGATGCATGTAGTGAATTAAATGTACGAATAATTACTCTTAACAAGAATTAAATTCTAGATTACTTACACGTACTTAACAATTCTTTTGCTGCAATACTTATACTAACACATCTAACAATTAAAAGTGTTCATTACATTACCAATCTATAGGTTCTTTGCCCATTTTTTTCAAATATTCATTGGTTTTACTGAAGTGTTTATTACCAAAAAAACCACGATCTGCAGAAAAAGGTGAAGGGTGTGCAGACTCTAGTACATAATGTTTTTCTTTAGCTATAACACTGCCTTTCTTTTGTGCATAAGCTCCCCAAAGTATAAAAACTATGTTTTCTTTCTTTTCAGAAACTTTGGTAATTACTGCATCTGTAAACTCTTCCCAACCTTTTTTTTGATGAGAGCCTGCATCTTTTTTTCTTACTGTTAAAGTTGCATTGAGTAATAAAACGCCTTGTGATGCCCACCGTTCTAAATTGCCACTTTCTGGCATAGGTTTGCCCAAATCGCTTTGAATTTCTTTAAAAATATTCTTTAATGAAGGTGGAAATCTTATTCCATCATTTACAGAAAAACACAATCCGTTTGCTTGTCCTTCACCATGATAAGGGTCTTGCCCGATTATTACCACTTTTACATCATCAAAACTACATTTATCAAAAGCATTAAAAATTAATTTGCCAGGAGGGTAAATCGTGTGGTTCTGAATATCTTCTTTGATAAACTCTGTTAACTTTTTAAAGTAATCTTTTTCAAACTCCTCATCGAGTTGTTTTTGCCATGAAGGCGCAATTTTAACAGTCATTTAGATTGGTTTTAGAATAATCTTAAAAAAATTACGTATATTCAATATAAGTTACTCAGGTAATATTAAAGAGCAATCTTAACAAATTTTAGATCGTAATTTACAATCGCAATTGTATTACTTCAAGAAGTGTTTTAATTTTAACTGATCAACTGAAAAAGATTTCTATGTTCACACAAATAACAGAAGGTATAAAAGTTAGCGTAGTTACAGAATACCAGCAGGAATATTCAAGTCCGAAACAGTATCACTACGTTTTTACTTACAAAATAAAAATCGAGAATAACAGTGAATACACAGTCCAGCTACTAAGAAGGAAATGGTCTATATTTGATTCAGATGGTGTTAGAAAAGAAGTTGAAGGAGATGGAGTTGTAGGGCAACAACCTGTAATTGAACCCGGAGAAATGCACCAATATGTATCTGGTTGTAATTTAAAAACTGGTATTGGTAAAATGAAAGGTTACTATTTGATAGAAAGGATGATAGACGGAAAGAAAATTGAAGTTTCTATTCCTGAATTTTCCCTAATA
>PBYL01000121.1 GCA_002729595.1 Thalassovita sp.
CTAAGTGGATTAAGTGATTTTATGTACTCAGATTCATTTAGTTTGAACATGCCTCCATAAAACCTTCCTCCTTTCGTCTCTTTTAACTCATATATATTTTCTACAGGCGCGCTTGGAGTACACGAAGAAAACAAGAGTCCGGAGATCACAAAAATTTTCAGGAAATGTTTCATTGTATGTAATTATCAATTTAAATACTGATTTTTTTACCTAGAACTTCCAACGTACAAACTAGAAGTAAATTTGCAGGTTTCTATTTCTACGATGAGCAATTCGGTTAAGTATTTGCGAAATCAGTTTTCGTGTATTAATTGATAAAATTTATATACAATGAAACTTAATTGTTATTCAAAACTCATTTTGATCTTAATCGGGCAATGGTCCGAATGAATCACATCCATCAAAATATCACTCTCAATTAGTTTGTTATCTAAGCTGGTGGTTGTCATAAAATAATCGATGCGCCAACCTTTGTTATTCTTTCTTGCGCCAGCTCTGTAACTCCACCAACTGTATTTGTGAGGGTCTTTGTTAAAGTGGCGATAAGAATCAGTAAAACCAGACTCAATAAATTTAGTAACCCAAGCTCTTTCTTCTGGTAAAAAACCTGAAGAGTTTTTATTACTTACCGGGTTATGAATATCTATTTCTTTATGACAGATATTGAAATCTCCACAGATAACGATATTCTCTCTCTCTTTTTTTAACTCGTTAATGTAGTCGAAGAAATCGTCTAGCCACTTGTACTTAAATGTTTGTCTTATATCTCCACTGGTACCAGATGGCATGTAAGTATTAATTAATGTAATGTCACCAAAATCTAGTCTGATTAATCTTCCTTCAAAATCGTAGATTTCGTTATCCATCCCATATACTACATTATCAGGTTTTATCTTTGTAAAAACAGCTACTCCGCTATATCCCTTTTTTTCTGCAGGAAACCAATAATGCTCATAGCCTAATTCTGAAAAAACATTAGTATCTATTTGATCAGGAGATGCTTTAATTTCTTGTAAACATATAATGTCTGGATTTTCTTCTACTAACCATTCTGCAAAGCCTTTTTTTAATGCGGCTCTAATTCCATTAACATTATAGCTAATTAAACTAACCATGTGTATTTTTTGTGATTTGAATTGTAAAATGATGTTGCTGTGGATTGATAATTTTACCACTGAACTTCTTTTTCGAAATATTCTATAATATGCATTTTTAGAAAATCTTCTTGAGATAGAAGATCTATAAAAGGTAGCTTTTTTTTGAGTTCCCAATGAGGCCAACCGTTATCGTCTAATCCGACTAGTTCGTAATAGCCAGAAAAAGAAAGTACTTTACATATAGCAATATGCATTAAGTCTTGTTTCTCTTCTTTGCTAAAATATTGCATGCCCTGCCCTAACTCCTGAATACCAATAAGAAATAAAACAGCATTTAAATCTGGCTTTTTTACTCCCATATTTCTGGAAATTTTAGCAGTTAAAACATCCCATTGTTGTTCAATTGAAAGCTGGTCTTTGAATCTGGAAAGATCCATATCGAATTTATTTAATTTTATTTTTCGTTTAAAACTTCTTCAAGATAATCGTAGCCTCTTCTTAAATGTGGAATTACAATGGTTCCGCCTACGAGTGTAGATAAAGACATTGCTTCTAGAATTTCTTCTTTGCTTAAACCTGTTTCTACACATTTTTCTAAATGATATTTCACACAGTCGTCGCAGCGAAGTACCAATGAACAAGTTAAACCAATTAATTCTTTAGTCTGCACATTCAGTTTACCTTCTTTGTATGCCATCGAATCTAAACTGAATATTCTTTTTACCACTTTATCATCTGAGTTGATCAGTTTTTCATTCATTTTACTTCTGAATGATCTAAACTCTTCAATCTTATTCATTGCAGTATAATAAAAATTTAAAATAAAGTTTTTAGTTTGAGTATTTACCTAGAATAAACTAGTGTTTTTTGTGATTTACTAATTCAAAAATAGTAATGATTCGTGATTTTATTTCATTACTTTTTCCTGCATCTTGTGTTTGTTGTAAAGAGCTAACTAATAATGCAGAAAAATTTATTTGCACTAATTGTAGAGCCGAATTGCCTACTACAGATCATTACTTATATAATGAGAATGATTTTAAGGCAAAATTTTATGGAAAGCTACCAGTGCAATATGCTTTCGCTTATTTAAAATATGTTAGACCCGGAAAAGTTCAACAACTGCTTCACCATTTAAAATATAAAGGTGTAGAAGAAATAAGTGAGTTGATAGGCAATTGGCATGGTGCTCAAATACAATCGTGTAGCTATGTTGAGAACATAGATTTGGTTGTGCCAATTCCATTACATAGACATAAACTCAGAAAAAGAGGCTATAATCAGGTAGATGGTTACGCAAGAAGAATTGCTGCATATTTAAATACCGATTATGATGCTCAAGTGCTTAGCAGAAAAACCGATACTAAGACACAAACCAAGAAAAGCCGCTTTGATAGATGGATGAATGTAAGTGAAATATTTTTTGTTGAAAAATCGGAATCTATAAAAGGGAAACATATACTCATTGCAGATGATGTAGTAACTACAGGCTCAACTCTAGAGGCATGTGGTACAAAATTATTAGAGGCAGGCGCTTCAAAAATCAGCTTTTCTGCCATAGCTACTGCTTAATTATTTTACCTTCTTGTTTTCTTTCTCTATAAAAATTTAGTTTGGGCTGCTTATCTTTATCTGTTCCTATTTTTTTAGAAGAATAAACATATGATCAGCATATATCAGAATAAAGAAAAACTGAAGTGGATAATTGTTGCAATTGCTTTATTGATAGGTTTATTCTCACTTTTTTACACAAACTCGCTCGTACAACATTTAGCAGATCGCGAAAAAAAGCAGATTAATTTATTTGCTAGTGCATTAGAGTTTGTTGTAACCTCAGCCAGTGATGAAGAACTCAATTTCGTTTTTACCGAAATTATCCACACAGAATTATCAGTACCTTGTATTGTTACCGACGATAAAGGTGAGCCTATACACTGGAGAAATATTGATGTTTCGCCAAACCTTAGTGCCGAAGAAGAAAATAAATTGCTTTTAAACCGAATCGAAAAAATGAAAGAGGTTTATGAGCCAATTGAAATGGATCTTGGCCCAGACTTTAAGCAATATATATATTATGATAATTCAGAAGCCATTTTACAGCTTCGGTATTTCTCTTATATGCAAATTACTGGTATAGCCATTCTTTCTGTGTTGGCTTATTTTGTTTTTAGTTCAACGAGAAGAGCAGAGCAAAATAGAGTTTGGGTTGGTTTAGCTAAAGAAACTGCTCACCAGCTGGGTACTCCTATTTCATCTTTAATGGCATGGATAGAATTTTTTAAAGCTGATGAAAATTTTGATCAAACCATTATTCCTGAGTTAACCAAAGATTTGCAACGACTCGAAATGATTACTGCAAGATTTTCGAGTATAGGCTCAGAGCCTTCTTTAGTAGAAGAAAATGTGTTGGAAGCAGTAGAGAATATTGTGAGTTATCTGCAAAAGCGAGTTTCTACTAAAGTAAAATTTAGTATTACTCCAAAAATTGATCACGATATGATGGCAAAAATCAATATTCCATTATTTGAGTGGATTATTGAAAATATTTGCAAGAATGCAGTTGATGCCATGAGTGGTGTGGGTAAGATTGATATTTATTTAAGAAACTCGAAAGATCACAGGTTTCTATATATCGATATAAGTGATACAGGTAAAGGAATTCCTAAATCAAAAATTAAATCCATATTTCAACCGGGTTTTACTACAAAAAAGAGAGGTTGGGGTTTGGGACTTACGCTTGTAAAAAGAATAGTTGAAAACTACCATCGCGGAAAAATTTTTGTATTAAAATCGGAAATTGATGTAGGAACTACTTTTAGAATTTCAATTCCGAAAGATTAATAAAGATTAGCCAACACACATTGATATTTATAGTTTTCTATAAAAAATAGATAACACATGAAACCACTGAAGATAATTGAAACAGGTGATGGTTCGCACACCTTGTTTAATGAAGCATTGAATGAAACCTATCATTCTACACATGGCGCTCTCACCGAGTCGCAACATGTATTTATAAAAGAAGGATTAAGTTATTACTCAGATAAAAATCCAGATAAGAAAAAAATTTCAATTTTAGAAATAGGATTTGGTACAGGCTTAAATGCGATGCTTACCTTGCAAGCAGCCATAGAAAAAAACTTAGAAATTTTTTATTACACACTAGAGCCCTATCCAGTAGAAACTGAAGTAATTGAAAAGCTAAATTACAAATCACTTTTTGAGGAAACCTACCAGCCTTACTACAATCAATTACACGAGCTACCTTGGGAAGTAGAAAATAAAGTTGTCGATAACTTTAGCATAGTAAAGACAACAACTGGTCTTGAAAATCTTTCTTTTTCAGAGCAGTTCGATTTGGTTTATTTTGATGCATTTGCACCAAGAAAGCAACCAGAACTTTGGGAAGTAGCATCTTTAAAAAATGCAATAACTCCACTAAAGGCAAAAGGTGTATTAGTAACTTATTGTGCAATGGGTGCTTTCAAAAGAAATTTAAAATCGTTAGATGTACTAGTCGAATCTATCCCCGGCCCTCCTGGTAAAAGAGAAATGACACGAGCAATTAAGTAAACATTATCTATAAATTTTTTCAACTATTATCATGTATCAGTCAACTAAATGTATTCTCTCTAAAGAGAGTGATTCTTCTCTATCATTTATGAAGTTTTTTAAAACTGGTCGAGAAATCTATCTTTCAAAAACTTGTACAAACTTTATCAAACTATTTTTTTCTTTAACTTTCTTACTCAATATAGAAGCAAATGCCCAAATAGACTCACTTTTGAATGGTTTTAAAGCATATGGAGGCATTGATGTTTATTATTCTTACGATTTTAATGATCCAGCTTCTGGAAATAGACCGGGCTTTTTATACTCTCACACTAAGACCAATGCAATTAATGTAAACACTGCTAATTTGGGTTTAGCCTACGAAAAAAATCTAGTTCGTGGAAATTTTGCATTACTTGCTGGAGATTATGCGGTGAGTAACTATGCTGCTGAAGAACAATTGTTTCAGAATGTGTTAGAAGCAAATGTGGGTTTTAAAATTAAAGATGGTTTGTGGCTCGATGCAGGAATCTTTCCATCTCACATCGGAATTGAAGGAGCGATAGGTCCAAATAATCCAAATCTCACAAGAAGTTTAGTAGCACATAATTCGCCATTTTTTGAATCTGGTGTAAAGCTTTCTTACCAGATAAATGATAAGTGGTTTGCTTCTTTCTTAGTTTTAAATGGCTGGCAAAATATTAAAGAAAATAATGATAATAAAGCATTAGGCACTCAAGTCACATTTACACCAAACAGTACTTTAACTTTTAACTCAAGTTCTTTTTTTGGAGAAGGAAATAATACACCAGATGGAGTTGAAAGTTTCAGAATTTTTCACAACCTTTATGTAATCTGGCAACCATCAGAAAAATTATATACTGCACTAGCTTTTGATATTGGATCAGACAAACTCGAAACAAGAAACAATGGCGATTACACAAGTTGGTGGGGAACTGCATTTTTAATAAACTACTCATTAAGTAATTACTGGAAAGTAACCGGCAGACTAGAACACTTTAACGATCCTGATCGAGTAATAATGAACATCTATCCTGTTGAGCACAAAATAAGTGGTGTTTCTGCGGGACTAGATTACTCACCAGTTTCAAATGCATTTTTTAGAGTTGAAGGAAAGTTATTAACAGCATCAGAAAATCTCTTCGAAAAAGACCAGGATGATGAATCTGTGAGAGGTTCTGAAAATTTTGCCATTACTGCTTCAATCGGAGTTAATTTCTGATTTCGTATTAAATAATGTTAAATAAGGCAGAATAATTAACTCTCATTTTTGCAACCCGTTATAATATCTTATTCTTGATTTAATTTTTTTTCTTATACAAGTAATTCTTATGCAAAGATATAATATCCTATGGGCTGATGACGAGATCGATCTTCTCAAGCCACATATAATGTTTTTAAATAAAAAAGGCTACGACATTACAGGTGTTAACAGTGGTGCTGATGCTATAGAGAAGTGTGAACACGAAAATTATGATGTGATATTTCTGGATGAAAATATGCCAGGAATGAATGGTATCGAGACGCTTACGCAGATTAAGCAGATGAGACCCAATATTCCTGTAATTATGATCACCAAAAGTGAAGAGGAACATATAATGGAAGAGGCCATTGGTGCCAAGATTGAAGATTACCTTATTAAGCCAATTAACCCAAACCAAATTTTGCTTTCTGTAAAGAAAACTCTTGATAAGAAAAGAATTGTAAGCGAAAGAACCAATCACAGTTATCAGCAGGATTTCCAGAAAATAAGCATGGCATTTTTTGATGACATGGATTATAGCGACTGGGTAGATATTTATAAGAAGCTTGTTTATTGGGATCTGGAAATTAATGATACTGAAAATAAGAGCATGATGGATGTGCTTGACATGCAAAAGACCGAAGCCAATGTAAACTTTACTAAGTTTATTAAAGATAATTACGAAACTTGGATTAACGACGAGACAGATAACAGACCTATTCTTTCTCATGAGTTGATGAAAGAAAAAGTTTTTCCTGAGTTAGATAGTGAGAATCCAGTATTCTTTATCGTGATAGATAACTTGAGGTTCGATCAGTGGAAAGTACTAGAGCCAGTAATTTCTGAA
Source organism: Thalassovita sp. (assembly GCA_002729595.1). Classification (GTDB taxonomy): domain Bacteria; phylum Bacteroidota; class Bacteroidia; order Cytophagales; family Flammeovirgaceae; genus Chondrinema. The sequence goes on from PBYL01000121.1 coordinate 6,761, forward strand.
TATTATAATGTAGAGGAAGAATCTACTTACTATTCTATTTTACCAACTACTACAGCTTATGCTAGAAATTCAATTTTCTCTGGTATGTTGCCATCAGATATGGCAAAACATGACAGTGATATTTGGTTAGGTGACGATGAAGAAGGTGGTAAAAACAACCACGAAGAAGAGTTTCTTTTCAGACAATTGAAAAGAAGAAGAATAAATGCAAAAGCATCATACAATAAAGTAATACATGTAAACCAAGGTAAGCACGTGCTTGACAATATTCATAACTTAATGAATAACAAGCTGAATGTAATAGTTTACAACTTTGTGGATATGCTTTCGCATGCTCGTACCGATACAGAAATGATTAGAGAGTTAGCACCAGATGAACCAGCGTATCGTTCGTTAACTTATTCTTGGTTTATGCACTCTCCCCTACTCGAAACACTAAAAGTGTTGGCTAGTAAAAAAGCGAAAGTAATCATCAGTACAGACCATGGTACAATTCGTTGTAAACGACCTTATAAAATAATTGGTGATAGAAACACCAATACCAACTTAAGATATAAACAAGGTAAAAACTTAAGCTTCGATAAGAAAAACGTTCTTGTGGCAGACAACCCAAATGCGTTTTATTTGCCTAAGATTAATGTATCTACTTCTTATGTGTTTGCTACAGAAGATTACTTCTTCGCATATCCAAATAATTATAATCACTATGTGAAGTATTATAAAGATACTTTTCAGCATGGTGGTATCTCATTAGAAGAGATGATCATTCCTTGTGTTAAACTTTCGGCTAAATAAGAGAGTTAAACAAATAAGCTAAATTTATAGAGGGTCACTTGATTTAGTGACCTTTTTTATTTTGTGGAGTTGAATAATGATTTTTAAATATGAATAAGTGTTCATATTTTTGTTGGATATCTAAAATATTATGGAAAACATACAAAGTAGATTTGATCTAAAAACCCTGAATAAAGTTGCTGAGATCTTAAAGACAATTGCACATCCTGTTAGAATATCTATTTTGGAAGCATTAGAAAAAGATCCTCAGCTTTCAGTTACATCCCTAAAAGAACATACTAATATTGAGCAGTCACTTTTATCTCATCATTTAATTAAAATGAAAGATAAAGGCATACTTACATCTCATAGAGAAGGAAAGAATATTTATTACAAACTCGCTGATAATCATATCTTGAGAATCTTCGAATGTATGGAAAACTGCTCTTTCATTAAATAATACATTTCGTTATCGCGACACTAGCTAGTGCATCTCTGTTAGTTAGTGTGCTAAATAATGTTTATACCTCTTACTGAAACTACATGATTCAATCAGCTTTTGAAACTATAAAGCAGCCATGGCCATGGTATGTTGCAGGGCCTATGATTTCGCTTGTATATTTTACGCTAATAATAAGTGGCAGAAAATTGGGTATTTCTTCTAATCTAAAAACCATGTGTACCATTCTAGGTGCTGGAAAGAAATATCAATTTTTTAATATAGACTGGAGAGCATATAGCTGGAACTTACTTTTTGTTTTAGGCTTAATTATCGGTGGGGCAATTGCTCAACTATATCTCAAAAATGATTTGCCGATAGACTTAAACGAAAGCACTATTCAAGATTTAAAAGAATTAGGAATTTCTAACTTCAACAATACGGTTCCGGAAGATTTATTTAACTGGCAAAACTTGCTCACTTTTAGAGGATTTATATTTTTTATAGTAGGCGGTTTCTTAATTGGTTTTGGTACTAGGTACGCAGATGGTTGTACTTCGGGACATGCCATTACAGGTTTAGCCAATTTGCAGATACCTTCACTAATTGCCGTAATCGGTTTTTTTATTGGAGGTTTAATAGCTACTCATCTTCTATTTCCATTAATTTTCTAAAAACAAACAAATGAAAGTTCTCAAGTATATTCTTCTAGGGATAATATTTGGTATTATACTTACTAAGTCTGAAGTAATCTCTTGGTTTAGAATTCAGGAGATGTTTAGGTTCCAATCTTTTCACATGTATGGAGTAATTGGCTCTGCTGTTTTGCTAGGAGTAATTATCAATATTGTTATCAAAAAGTTTGATATTAAATCACTAGATAAAAAGCCAATAAACTTTGTAGTGAAAGAAAAAACTGTAATTCGCTATATAGTTGGAGGCTCAATTTTCGGCTTAGGTTGGGCATTAACTGGTGCTTGTCCGGGGCCAATATTTATACTGATAGGAAATGGATTTTCAATCTATATTGTAATATTTTTAAGTGCACTACTAGGCACTTTTGTTTATGGTATTCTGAGTAAAAAACTACCACATTAGTATAGCATTTATAAACAAATTGCCCATTTATCTGTAAACATATATAGAATGTGTAGGTATAATTTTTTATAACCTTTAACCAATTTACACTGAACTATAAAATTTGTAGACTATGTGGCAAGTAAAGAATAATTATCTCGTAAAAACTTTTGAATTCAGAGACTTTGTAGAGGCCTTCTCTTTTATGACCAAAGTTGCTTTGCTGGCAGAGAAACAAAATCACCATCCATACTGGACAAATGTGTATAATAAAGTAGAGATTTTTTTAAATACACATGATGCCGGAGATATTGTAACAGAAAAAGACCACAAACTGGCAGATAGTATTGATGCCTTATTCGTCTAACTGTAATTAGACTTGCTCGTGAATTACAGTTTTGGCTGCATTTCTTGCCGGAATGTAAGAGGCAACTAATGTGAGTGAAACAACTACCAATCCGGTATAAAGAAAATCCATGGCTTTGATTTTTACCGGATAGGCATCTACAATTGAGCTTGGAACCCCTAAAGGAATTACCCCGAATTCTTGTTGTATAAAAACAATTATAAAGCTGATAAGTAAACCAAAGGTTGCTCCAGTGAGTGCTATTATGCAGCCTTCATAAAAGAATATTTTTCTAACAAAGTTTTTACCGGCTCCCATTGAGAAAAATATAGCAATATCTTTTTGCTTTTCTATGGCCAGCATGGCTAAAGAGAAAAATACATTAAAAGAGACTACCGCAAGAATGAAAATAAAGCCAAGGAACACGAAAAGTCGTTCAATTTTCACGGCACGCAGTACACTGGCTTGTTGCTCATCGGCAGTAAGTACTTTAAAATCTTCTCCAACAAGATTTTTTAATTGATTCTGAACATCGAGAATGTTATTCGGATTATCAACCTTTATTTCTAGTGCAGTTATTTTATTTCCATAATCCAATAAGTCTTGGGTAAATTCTATAGGAACAATTACATACTTAGAGTCAAATGCTTGTTCAATAGCTAACACTCCGCCGGGTAAAACAGATTTTCTGTTAAGTGCTCCTTCTGGATTTAAGCCTACAGGTATGTGTTTTTTCGGATAGTTAAAAACTAAAGCTTTAAATTGATCTTGCAAAGAAATAGATAATTGATGCATCACTCCTATTCCTATAAGCGCACGCATTACATTGTTTTCTGTTTCAATTTTATTTTCGCCACTTACCAGCACTTTATCTAGAGGATATTGCTCATTATAATTACTGCTTACTCCTTTAATTACTACTCGCATCGAAGAACCTGCATATTGTAAAAAAGCATCGTCTTCAATTACTTTGGTTACGGCTGTAATGTGTTCAGTATTTTTTATTTTTTCTATTAATATGCTATCACCTTCAAAAGATTTACCTATGGTAGCAGATATTTTTAATTCAGGATTGTAGGTGCTATATAAACCTCTGGTTAAATCTTCGAGTCCATTAAATATAGATAAGATGATAATGAGTGCTCCAGCACCAACTCCCACTCCTATCATAGAAATATTAGAAAGCATTTGTATTAGGTTTTGACCAAATATTTTATTGATTACTTCCTGATATTTTTTTGTTCCTTTACCAGTAATAAATATGAATATACTGAAGATAGAAATGGGGATTAAGCCAATAATTAACAGAAAAATAGTTTTAAAAATACTCATAAAGGTATTACCTCTCTGTTCTGTAAAGTATCTTCGTGCTATAAAAAATGGAGTGCTTTTATAAAGCATAAGTGTTTTATTTAGTCAATCTGAGATAATTTTGCATTTATAGCTTTAGTGCCTAATTTCATAAATTAGGGATAATTTTAAATATAATCTGATAAAAACTTGAATCACAAGGTATTTAAAAAATATTGTTTTCTAGTAACATGGCTTTTTAGTGCAAGTTTAGGCTTAGCTCAAAATGTTAAACCTATACAAAATGCATTAGACAAAAAAGACTTTGAGAAAGCAGAAAGCAAAATACTTAAAAACCTTAAGAAAGATTCTTTAGATGCGGGTTCATATTATCTCTATTCTATATATTATGTGCATCCAAGAAATTTCGAAAACTATCATCTAGATTCTGCATATAAATATGTTTTAGCATCATTAAATGCTTATGAAAAAAGCGATGGCAAAACAAAGTATAACCTTGCAGAGGATGGTATTCGCCTTGAAGAAATTCAATTTCAAAAAAATTATATAGATAGTACTGCCTATAATATTGCTGATAGTCTGGGAACATTAGAAGCTTATCAATATTTCTTAGATCATTACCAGAGCGATGCTTATTCTGAAATTGCCGAATCTAAAAGAGATAGCATTGCTTTTGATATTGCGCAAACAAAAAATACCTATGAAGCATATTATGATTTTATAAGGAACTACCCAGAAGCAGATGAATATAAAGAAGCAAAGAAAAGGTATGACGATCTACTTTATAAAGTAAAAACAGAAAAGGATGATATTTTAAGCTTACAGAATTTCATAGAATCTTACCCTGAGAGTCCTTATTGGGATAATGCACAGTTGAGGTTATTCAACTTATACACACTAGATAACTCGATAGAAGTTTACGAAAAGTTTATCGAAGAGTACCCTAAAAATATTTATGTAGAAAGGGCTTGGAGTTGGATTTGGTATTTACAGTCTAATAAAGAAGAATTTCTAAAAATCTATCCACAGTTTCCAGATAAGTCTTTTGTAGAAAATGCACTTAAAGCAGATACTTTAACCTACTACCCTTTCTATGATGATGCCAACGGTGTGTATGGTTTTATGAGTAGGTTTGGAACTGAGCTAATCCCTGCAGGTTTCGAAAGAGTGCCAGAGCAATACCTTTGCGAAGGTGTAAATGGTGATTTTATAGTTACTTATAAAAATAAAAAAGCCGGTGTAGTAAATATTATTGGCCAGCAAATTACTGAGTTTGAGTTTCAAGAAGTATCTAATTTTGATAAAGGTGTTTTACTGGTTAAGAAAAATAACCGAGTAGGATTATATCATAAATCGGGTTTTGAAATTGTAAAGCCAGAGTTTATTGGAATGAAAAGTTTGCCAAACCGATTGGTGAAGTATACTAACGGAGCTGGCTGGGGACTAATATCTTATTCTGGAAAAGTACTTACTCAACCTCTTTATGATAATATTGAAGCATTGGGAGAGCAGTTTTTAGTTTTTGAGAAAGACGATAAATATAGTGTAGCTTCCAAAACTAAACTTTTTAATAATGAAATAAATCTAAGCTTCGACTACACAGATTTTGAATTATTGGATGGAGATTTTTTACTACTCGAAAAGAATAATGATTATGTACTTTTTGATTTAAAGGAAAGTAAACTACTCTTCGAAAATGTAGATGATGTATTTGAAACCAAAAACGGATGGGTAGTTGAAAAGCAGAAGAAATTTCAAGTATTTAATAAAAGTGGTATAGCAACCTCTCCTCTTTTATTCGACGATATTATAATGAACCAACGCTCTTTTGGTGTAAAGATCGAAGATAAATGGGGTGTGAGTGACGATAGCGGAAATTTATTATTAGAGCCCGTTTACGATACTTTATATTTTGTAAGCAACAAAGGTATTTTACTATACCAAGGTGATAAGAAGTTTGGGTACTTCTATAAAGATAATTTAACAGACCTTTCTAAATATACTTCACTTAATATTCAATTAGTAACTGTGGCTGATACAAGTGGAGCTGAGAAAGAAAAAGCATTCATCATTACTAAAGATCGATCCAAACAAGCAGGTTTGATTGATGATGAAGGTAAAGTCATTATTTCTAATAAGTATTCTGATATAAATGTGATCTCAGAAGATTTATTTATAGTTGAAAAATATGGGAAGAAGGGTGTTGTAAATGCAAAAGGCAAGCAAGTTGTAACTTCTCGATATGAAGGAATAGTAGTAAAAGACGATTACTTCGCTCTGCTTAATAAAAAGAAATTCGGTTTGTACGATCCAAAAACTGAAAATGCAATTGGTGCTAATTATGACATGATGCTGAATAAATATGGTAATCAGGACGATATACTAATTGCAAAAAATGGAAAGTATGGATTAATAAACTTAAAAGATGATGTCTTAGTAGATTTTCAGTTTGATGATTTAAGATATTGGACAGACAGTGTTGCATTGGTAAAACATCAAGGTAAATGGAAGTTGTATCACATTAAAGATTTCTATTTTGTGCCTGAAGTTTTTGATACTTTCGAGTATGTGAAAAACAGTGATGAAATAATTATAATTACCTATAGAAGTAGTGGTTTTGGAGTATTAAGCAGTAAGTATGGTAGAATTATTCCTGAAGAATATTCTGCAATTGTAAATATGGGTAGTGATGAAAGACCTTTTTACTTCGTGGAGCGAGATGTGGCTCAGGCAGGTTTATATATAGTACTTTATATTGACGAAAAAGGAAAAGTAAATAAAAAGCAAGTACTAAAGGAACAGGACTATTTTAAAATAGCCTGTCCCGATGATTTATAATCTTATTTGAATTTAGACTGAAGCATTCTCAGTTTTTCTTCCATAGAAACTTCTTGTTTTTGTTTCTGAGGTTTCTTTCCACCTTTCTTTTTAGGAGCTCTACTTTCATTACTGTTACTTCCACCCTCTTCTTTCATAGAAAGTGCAATTCTTTTTCTTTGCACATCTACTTCAACTACTCTAACAGTCACTTTCTGATGAACTTTAACTACCTCATCTGGGTGTTTTATATATCTGTTTGCCATTTGGCTTAAGTGTACCAAACCATCTTGATGAACTCCAATATCTACAAATGCACCAAAGTTCGTAATGTTTGTAACTATACCAGGCAAAGTCATTCCAATACTTAAATCATCAATTTCATTTACACCATCTGCAAATTGAAATGCTTCAAACTGCTCTCTAGGATCTCTTCCCGGTTTAGAAAGTTCGCTTAAAATATCTTTTAGAGTTGGCAGACCAATTGTTTCAGATACATATTTTTCTGCCTTAATGAGTTGTAACAACTCTTTTTTAGTCATGAGGTCTTTTACAGAACACTTTTGATCTTTAGCCATTTTTTCTACCACCTCATAACTTTCTGGGTGAACAGCACTTTCATCTAAAGGATTATCAGCATTTTTAATTCTTAAGAATCCAGCAGCTTGTTCATAAGCTTTATCTCCCAGTCTTGGAACATTTTTAAGTTCTGTTCTGCTTTTAAACGCTCCGTTTTCTTCTCTATATTTTACTATGTTTTTAGCTATAGATTCACCTAAACCAGAAACATAGGTTAAAAGCTCTTTACTTGCAGTATTTAATTCTACACCTACTTGGTTTACACAACTCAATACCACATCGTCCAAACTTTTCTTTAGAGAGTTTTGATCTACATCGTGTTGGTACTGTCCTACTCCAATAGATTTAGCATCAATCTTAACTAGCTCGGCAAGTGGGTCCATCAATCTTCTACCTATAGAAACAGAACCTCTTACAGTTACATCTTCTTCTGGAAACTCATCTCTAGCAGCAGCAGAAGCTGAATAAACAGATGCTCCACTTTCGTTTACCATCACGATAAGTACTCCTTTTAGACCAAGATCGCGAACAAACTTTTCAGTTTCTCTACTTGCAGTACCATTTCCGATAGCAATCGCTTCTATGTTATGTTTTTTACAAAGCTCTTTTACAGTTAAACCAGCTTCCATTGTTCTTTTTTGAGGCTCATTAGGGAAAATAGTACTTTTATCGAGTAATTTTCCTTGTGGACTTAGACAAACAACCTTGCAACCAGTTCTAAAACCAGGATCGACAGCCATTGTAGCTTTTTCACCCATTGGTGCAGCCATTAATAATTGACGAAGGTTATTAGCAAATACATCAATTGCATCTTGATCTGCATGTGTTTTAGTATTCAGCCTAGTTTCAGTTTCCATGGAAGGCTTCATCAATCTTTTGTATGCATCCTTCACTGCTTTAGCTACTTCTTCGGCAGCATTATTTTTAGATGTTACAAATTGCTCATCAAGAATATCAATTGCTAAATCTTCTGGCGGAGTAATGTCAACAGAAAGAATCATTTCTTTCTCCCCTCTTCTAATTGCAAGTAATCTGTGAGATGGAATAGATTTGACAGGTTCAGTCCAATCGAAATAATCGCGGTATTTTTGTCCTTCTTCTTCTTTATTTTTAATTACTTTGGATGTAATTACTCCTTCGTTTTCAAACAACTTTCTAACTTTTTGTCTGGCTGTTTGATCTTCATTTACCCACTCAGCAATTATATCTCTGGCTCCGCTCAATGCATCATCTTCAGACGCAACTTCTTTCTCTGCTGAAATATACTTTTTGGCTTCAGCTAAGATATTACCATCTGTTTGCTTAAAAAGCAATTCAGCTAAAGGCTCAAGTCCTTTTTCTTTTGCTATAGTTGCTCTTGTTCTTCTCTTTGGCTTATATGGAAGGTAGATATCTTCTAATGCAGACATAGTTTCTGCCGCTTCTATCTTCTTTTTGAGCTCATCAGTGAGTTTACCCTGCTCTTCAATGCTTTTTAAAATGCTCTCTTTTCTCTTATCTAGTTCTCGTAATTGAGTAACTCTATCTCTTATGTTAGTAATAAATACTTCATCGAGACTTCCGGTTCTTTCTTTTCTATATCTTGAGATAAAAGGAACAGTTGCGCCTTCATCTAACAAGCCTACCGTAGCAGCTACTTGTTTGTAAGTTATATTTAACTCTTCTGCGATTTTTAAAAAGTGATCCATTTTAAACAGACAGGTTGATTTGGTAATACTTCACCGTGATAAAAAATGAAAGGCAGCAAATTTATACTGCCTTTTTGAATTTTATTTCTGGATGTATGAGATTTTTAATTAATTGAGAATTTCAAATCCACAGTAACTTTGTAGAACTTTTGGAATAACAATTCCTTCTTCGGTTTGATTATTCTCAAGAATTGCGGCTAAAATTCTAGGTAATGCTAAAGCACTTCCATTTAAAGTATGCGCTAATTGAGTTTTCTTTTCGGCATTTCTAAACCTTAATTTTAGGCGATTTGCTTGAAAAGTTTCAAAATTACTTACAGAACTTACTTCTAACCATCTTTTTTGAGCAGCTGAATAAACTTCAAAATCATAGCAAAGTGCAGCATTAAAACTCATATCTCCACCACAAAGATTTAGTATTCTATATGGTAATTCCAGTTTTTTAATAATGCTTTCAATATGATTTTTCATTTGAGCATGTACTTCGTAAGAAACAGAAGGTTCGGTTATTTGTACAATCTCAACTTTATCAAATTGATGTAGGCGATTTAAGCCTCTAACATCTGCACCCCAAGAACCCGCTTCTCTCCTAAAACAAGGAGTAAAGCCAGCCATTTTTATAGGCAGTTGCTGTTGATTGAGAATTTCTCCTCTAAATATATTTGTTAAAGGCACCTCTGCAGTTGGAATAAGGTAATAATCGTGATTTTCCAACTTGTACATTTGCCCTTCTTTATCTGGTAATTGGCC
>PBYL01000122.1 GCA_002729595.1 Thalassovita sp.
AAGAAATCCATATACCTGAAATGATGGATACAGGATGTTTTGAAGAGCATAAGTTTCTTTTATTAACCAATGAAATTGATGGTAATAGCGGAATTACTTATGGCATTCAGTTTTGGAGCAAAACTCAAGAACACTTAGATAAATATTTGAGTGATTTTGCAGATGAACTAAGGCTAAAACATCAAAAAAAGTTTATAAACAAATTTATAGCCTTTAGAACAGTATTAAAGGAAGTATAAAAAAAAGAAGCTCTAGAGCTTCTTTTTTTTATATCTGTAAAACACTTTTTAATTCTTCAATTTTAATTTCTTCTTCATCAGACTTACCATCAGAAGCTTCAGCAAATAAGTGCAAAATATCCTCTACATCTTCTTTTACCTCTTCGTGCACAGAAATATAGTCTTTTAATACTTCTATAAACTCAGACTCCCACTTTTCTAAATTATTTGCTAAGTACTTTAACTCATCCAAATATTTGTCTTGTAATTGATCTCTGGCCTCTGCACTAATTTCATTTTTAAAAGTATCTGCAATAAATTTTGCCAGATAATCTACATATAGCCATTCTTCTTCATCAATTTTTCCATCACTGGCAATGATTAATAAAGATGGATAAAACAAAACAAGGCTACCAAACTGCTCTTCTGTGAGTGAATGAGCTCTATCCGATTGATATTTCTTTTGTAATTCTGAAAGCTTAAACGATTCCATGTATTCAATTTATTTTTTGAAAAGAAACGGGAGCCTAACTGAATGTATTATATATAAACTTTAGGATTTGAATTTATTAAACTCAATATAAATAGCTTCGGAAATGCATTTAGAGCCATATCTGAAATTATTTTTCATTTTTTTTCTTAATGAGGTGATTTTTAAAAGTAACTTCTCCTAATTTTGCGGCTGTTTTTATTCTTCCTCATCATTCTTCTAAAAATAGGAGTTATAATCATGTCGAAAACTAAATATATTTTTGTTACAGGTGGTGTTACATCCTCCTTAGGGAAAGGAATTGTTTCAGCATCACTAGGGAAACTATTGCAAGCAAGAGGTTATAAAGTAACTATTCAGAAATTTGACCCTTACATCAACATCGACCCTGGTACAATGAATCCGTACGAACATGGCGAATGTTATGTAACCGATGATGGAGCAGAAACTGACCTTGACCTTGGACATTACGAAAGATTTCTAAACACTCCTACTTCTCAGGCGAACAACCTTACAACAGGCCAGATATATTATAATGTAATTAAAAAGGAAAGAGAAGGTGCCTATTTAGGTAAAACTGTTCAGGTAATTCCTCACATTACAGACGAAATTAAAAATAACTTTTTTGCTTTAGGCGAAACTGGTAAATTCGATATCGTAATTACTGAGATTGGTGGTTGTGTGGGTGATATTGAGTCTTTACCATTTATTGAAGCTGTAAGACAAGCACGTTGGGATTTAGGAGATTATAATTCAATTGTAATTCACCTTACATTAATTCCTTATCTAAAGTCTGCAGGTGAACTAAAAACAAAACCTACTCAGCACTCAGTAAAGCAATTATCTGAAGCTGGAGTTCAACCAAATATACTTGTTTGTAGAGCTGAATATCCTATTCCGATGGATATCAGAAAAAAGATTGCACTTTTCTGTAATGTGAATGTTAATTCAGTAATTCAGTCTATAGATGCAGATACAATCTACGATGTGCCTCTTTTAATGAAAAAAGAAAAACTAGATGAGATTGTATTAGAAAAACTACAATTAAGCACCGAGCCAGAACCAAACTTAGAATCTTGGAAAGGTTTCTTAGGAAAACTAAAAAATCCAACTACTGAAGTTCAAATAGGCTTAGTTGGTAAATATGTTGAGCTTCCTGACGCTTACAAATCAATTGTTGAAGCACTTATTCACGCAGGTTCTGTAAACGAATGCAAAGTAGAGGTTAAGTGGATCCATGCAGAGAAATATGAAGGAGACACGCTTAAAAAACAACTTGAAGAAGTTGATGCTGTATTAGTTGCACCTGGTTTTGGAGAAAGAGGTGTTGAAGGAAAAATTGAAGCTAGTAGCATTGCAAGAAAAACTTTAAAACCATTCTTCGGAATTTGTCTAGGATTACAATGTGCTGTAATCGGATTTGCGAGAGATGTTTTAAAACTGAAAGATGCTCATTCTGCTGAAATGAATCCTAATACTACCAATCCGGTAATAGACATCATGGAAGACCAGAAAAACCTAACTCAAATGGGTGGAACTATGCGTCTTGGTTCTTACAACTGTAAGATTAAAAAGAATTCTCTTGCAAACGAAGTATATGGCAAACTAGAAATAAGTGAGAGACATAGACACAGATATGAATTTAACAATCAATATCTGGAGCAATTCGAAAAAGCGGGCATGATTGCCTCTGGAATTAATCCTGAATCTGGGTTGGCCGAAATAATGGAAGTTAAAAACCACCCACATTTTATTGGATCACAATTCCACCCTGAACTTAAGAGTACTGTAGAAAATCCACATCCTCTATTTGTATCTTTTGTAAAGGCAGCGATCGAATATAAGGCTAAAAAGTAAATTGTTTAATTCAAAAAAACGAGTAACTAAGGGAATGCAATTTTTTTCTCTTAATTTTGCAGGCGATTTTAAAAAGCTTAGTAATAATTACAACTATTTTTCGACTGACGAAATTAATAGGATTAAGCATTAGTGTGGACATACATATATTATGGACAAGAATAATTTAACTGGATTGTTATTAATTTCAATCCTCCTTTTTACATACTTTTTCTTTTTCTCGCCGGAGCCGCCTCCACAAGAAGCTGCTCAACAGGTAGAAAGTGGAATTAGTGAAAACGAAACTACGGATAATACTCAAACACTTTCAGCATCTGTAACTACAGAATCTGATTCTGTACTTTCTGCAAAATATGGTTTCTTCGGAAGCTTTATGAAAGGAGAAAGCCAAGAGTATACACTTGAAAATAAAGATTTAAAAATTTTATTTGACAGTAAAGGTGGTACAGTAAAAGAAGTTTTACTAAAAAACTATGTTACTTACACAAAAGAGCCACTTGTTCTATTAGACGAACAAAGTAGCAGTATTAGCGAGATTATCGCTACAAACTCTGGCCCTATCGATTTAAATACACTCTTCTACAATGCTAAAGTAAATGGAAACTCAATAGAGTTTACAGCAAGCAGTGGAGATGGTAAAAGTATTAAAAAGATATACACGCTACCAGAAGAAGGCTTTGTATTAAATTACAATACAGAGTTAAACAATTTGGATGCAGAGCGACAAGGTTCTGATGTTCAATTCTACTGGTACGATGCCATTAAAAGAGTTGAGAAATCTTTAGAAAGAAGTAGACAGAGATCTACTATTAACTATTATACAGTTAATGACAACTTCGATCACTTAAGTGAGACTTCTACATCACTTGAAAATGAGAAGATTGAAGAAGTTGTAAACTGGGTTTCAATTAAGCAGAAGTTTTTTAATGCTTCAATCATTTCAGAAACTGCTTCTCTACAAAACTTAGACATTACTACGCATGTAAATGAAGCAGATTTAAACACTGTTAAGGTTGCTGAGGTAAGAATGAACATTCCTGATAATGTTTATGAAAAAGACCTTAAATTCTATTTCGGCCCTAACGATTACGATATATGTGAAGGTGTTGCTCCAGAGTTTCAGAAAAACGTTTATTTAGGTTGGGCTATCTTCTCAACAATTAACCGTTTCTTAATTATACCTTTATTTAAGTTTTTGGAAAGTCATATTGCAAGTTATGGTATCATTATCTTAATTCTGGTATTAATTGTAAAGTCGTTATTATTCCCATTAACTTATCGCTCATATATTTCAATGGCTAAGATGAAAGTACTTAAGCCTGAAATGGACGAACTGAAAGAGAAGCATGGAGACGACATGGCTGCTATGCAACGTGATCAAATGAAGTTGTATAGTCGAGTTGGTGTTAACCCATTAAGTGGTTGTATTCCAATGGTAGCTCAAATGCCGGTATTCTTAGCACTTTTCAACTTCTTCCCTAACGCCATACAATTAAGACAACAATCTTTTTTATGGGCAGACGACTTATCTACTTACGATTCGATATTTAACTTACCGTTTGAAATACCATTTTACGGTTCACACGTAAGTTTATTCACTTTGCTATTCACATTGTCACAATTGGCATATACTTATTATAATAACCAGATTAACACTACGGTTCAAGGCCCAATGAAATCTGTAGGTTATATTATGCCAGTTACGTTTATGTTCTTCTTTAACAACTTCTCAGCTGGTTTAACCTACTATTACTTTGTATCTAACATGATTACTGTTTCTCAACAATTAATCATTAGAAAGTTTGTAGATGACTCTAAAATCAGAAAAATACTAGACGAGAACAAAAAGAAGAATCAGAATAAAAAGAAGTCTAAATTCCAACAAAGACTAGAGGATGCAATGAAAGTGCAAGAGGAAGCGAAAGGCAAAAAGTCTACTGGAACTGGAAACAGAAAGAAAGGAAAATAATTCTATAAAACTTGTTATAAGGGCTGTAATTTAATTTGCAGTCCTTTTTTTATTGGCTATAAAACAAAAAAAAAGTATGCAAAATATTCGCATACCTTTTAACCTTAACCAATAAACAACACATAAAATAAACACATGCTTGCTACGAGATAAGGAGTCGAACCTTACAAAACCAAGTACATTTTGTACTCCTCATAGTTTTTATTGTAATTATCTAATACAAATATAGCATAGAAAGTGTTATTTTAAAAATAATTCAAATACTTTCAATTAAATTTTTATTATTTTAATTATTTGAGATATATTTTTGACAAAATATCAATAGATAACCAAAAAAATGAACAAAAATTTAGAGATTGACAACGTCGATATTAAGATTTTATCCGAATTAATGAAGGACGCTAAGACTCCTTATACTGAAATTGCTGACAGAATTTTTGTTTCAGGTGGAACTGTTCACGTAAGAATGAAGAAACTTGAAAGAATGGGAATTGTTCGCGGATCTACGCTGGATATAGATTTTAGTAAGCTGGGTTACGATATTACTGCGTTCTTAGGGATTTATCTAGAGAAAAGTTCTATGTATGAAGAAGTATCTGAAGAGCTAATGAAGATACCAGAAGTACTTACTATACACTATACAACTGGTAATTATAGCATCTTTACTAGAATTACTTGTAAAGATACCAAGCACTTAAGAGATATACTTCACTACAAGATCCAAAGTATAAATGGCATTGTTCGCACAGAAACAATGATTTCTCTTGAAGAAAAAATCAACAGACCTTTACAGCTTACTTAGAATAAATCTAAAAGTTGATTTAGATATCAGAATTTGAGAAAATATTTATAAATTTTCCAACTGATTTACTATTACTAATGAACAAACAGACAGAGGTAATAAATAAAATCAAGTTTGAATAATTCAGGCTATTTATTTAAAAAAGCTATTACCTCTGGCTGTTATAAAAATCCTTTGCCTACCAGCTACATTCAGTCTATTAAAAGGATATAGACTACCTATATCAAATTTGAACTATTCTGTATTTCATATTTGATGTCTACTACACATTTATACTTTCCTCCCAGCTATTAGAAGTAATAATTTACTTCTTGGAAAAATAACTTAACGGAAAAGTTTACCTTTTTCATTTTTAAGCATTCATGTGTAAACCTTACAACAAATGAAATTTTTTCATAGAGGATTTGAAAAACTAAATACGCCTATATCGAGCCGTATTTATCAATCTTTAAAGATTTTGATTTCGTTGCAATACCCTATCAAAAGCAAGTACGATTTAGAGTTTGCAATTGATAAGTGTTTAGCTACAAGAAAGTACAATCAAGATTGTAAGAAATTGATTGTAAGTAGTATGTCTAATAGAGACTTCCCTATTAAAAATAAGACAGATGCAATTGATAAGTTGTACATCGTTCTTGGAGAAGTGAAACCCTCTATAGATTTTAAACCAAAAAAATTGACAATAGCAGAGAAATTAGATTCAAAACCAACTTTAAATTATTATTCATGGATAGACTTTTTACTACTTTACCAATATTCTAATAATTAATACTTTAATAGAAGAATAACACTTATTTAACTGAAGTTTTTTAAACTAAATCCAAATTTAAATCATGGCTAAAGACAAAAACATCGACTCAACTACCGAAGAAACAACAGAGGAAGGCACAAGAACAACAACTGAAAGTAAAGTAGATCCTAAAACAGATACTAGTTCAACAACATCATCTTCTGGAGGAGTAACAGATTCACCTCTACCTCCAGGAAAAGATCAACAATAAAATTATATCAGACTAAAAAAGCGTTTGTTAATTTACTTTATTAGCAAATGCTTTTTTATTAACTAAAATCCAAATGAATAAAATTAAAGGTATTAAAAGAAGGAAATAATAATAGTTTACTTGAGATGTGAGCTTAGAGTTTTCACCATACATTATCATCGGAGCCCAATAAGCAGGATGTGCTGTAATTTCATCTGAACTATTTAAATAGGTAAGTTTAGCAGTTTGCAATGATGTTGAAATATTTAAGCCTTCATTTAACTTTTTGTAAAATAGGCTAATAATATCTGCTGTAGCTTTATCATTTACTTGCCACAGACTCATCATAGTAGTAGGACAACCAGCGTAAGCAAATCCTCTTCCTATACTTAAGATTCCTTCACCTCTATTTCTTCTACCCATACCCGATTCGCAAGCACTTAACACAGCCAATTTGGCTTTTAGCTCCATGTTATACAATTCAAAATTATATAACCTACTATCATCTGTTTCATTTATTTCTGGTCTAAACTGCAAATATGCGCCGTAAGAATCTTCAGAATCTGCAGTGCCATGGATAGCTAAATGTAAAATATCGAAGTTTTTTACAAGCTTTTTAAATGAGCTTTCAGTAGCCTCTTCTCCATAAAAATAATTTCCTTCAAAAAACTGCTGAATAGCATCTAGTTCAACAGGAGCACCAGGTATAGTAGCTAACATTTTTCTTACTTCTGCAACTTCCCCTCCCTCTTTATGCTTAGAATAACTATATGCCAATACAGATGGAGATGAAAATGAATAATTTGCTGTATTTTTATTTAGGATTAACTTTAAATTATACTGATATCCAATATTATATTTCTTGATTAAATATGGTTGGTTTTTATAATCAATAATGCCCTTCTCATTCTTTATTTTTTGGGTTATAAAAGCCTCGAATGGAACAAATGCCAACAAGCCATCTGGTACTATTATTAATCCATCTTCACTTTTTAAATAATGATCTGCTGGTGCAATTAATTTTGAATATAATGTAAAGGCAATTTGCAAAAAATCATTGTATACAGCTTTATTTAAGGCCTGACTATAACCTTTTTGCATATGTTCGTAAAAAACTATTACTAGGCTATCAACATCTTGATCTAATTTTACTATATCTAACTGTTCTCCATTTATTACCTCTACGAAACTGTTTTCTTCACCAATAAAGTAGCTCAAGATAGCCTGACTTTTTTGTGCTAATTCTTTTTGTATAAGATCTAGATTAATTGAACTAGTTACATATTTTTCATCATAATACTTAGGATAGTTCTCCTTTATAGAATTTATTAAATCTCTTTTTTCATTATCTAGATCAAAAAGTATTTGCTGAGCATCTTTTACACCATTATTACTTTGATAATAGGCAATTTTTTGGTTGATCTCATCCTCTCTGTGAATGATACTATCAGGTATTCCTACTTCATTTACTTTTTGAGCTTTATAAAAAGCCTCAGTCAATATTTTAGCTTTACTATTTTCAATTAAATAAAATGCATTTGCTAAATACTTTTTGTCTTTTGTAATTTGATATAATTGATATGCAGCCTCAACTCCACCTTCATAGATATCGTGATACAAGTCTAAAAACCTTAATTTAGAAGTTTCTCTAGGATAAATATCTTGAAAAGTAGTAGTTAATGAATCAGCCAAATTAAAGCCCTCTAAAGCAGCTTTTAGTGCATCTATTCCTTTGCTATTCTTTTTATATAAATTTAAAAAAGTATGTGCTTTTGCATTAAGTGGTTCAATTAATCTCACATTGTCTACTAATTGAGCTCTAGATGGATAATGGTATATATTAGAGTCACTATAAGATTTAATACTTGCAATAAATGACTTTTGAAACATTTTTAATGCAATAGACTCTTCTTCACTTTGTTGATATACAAAACCTAAAAACTTATAACTCTCTCCTACCAAATTATGCTTATCTCCATAAATTTCTTCCCTTATTTTCAAAGATTTAGATAATGATTCAATTGCAATTGAATATTGTTCAGTCTTTTTATAAATATTTCCTAAGTTTTCATAGATATAAGACTTTTTCAATAGCATTTCATTCCCTTCTAGATTTGCTGCAACCTCTAATCCTTTATTTAAATAGATTAATCCATCTGTGTATTTCTCTTCACTCAGATATGTGAATCCTAAATTATTTAAGTGTTGAACTAAATATACATTAGGCTTACCTGAATAATTGATTTTATTAAATTCTATAGCCTTTTCTAATATAAGAGTTGCTTGATCAATACTATCAAGCTTCAATAAAATATTAGCATTCATTGCTAAACATAGCTCAATAAATCTAGGGTCTTTATCTTTTCTGCTCTCTATTAAGCTTAGAGCTTTATTGCCATATGTATATGCCTTTTCAAAATCATTCTTCTCTCTATTACAAACTCCTAAATTGTAATAAACTCTAAATTTGAAGTCATTATAAGAGTTAAAATGGGGGTTTTCTATAATATCAACTGCATTGAAATACATTTTCTCCGCATTAAAATAATCAGCAGTAAGATATTGATAAATATTGCCTAATGAATTATAAGATTGGGCGACATCTATTGAATGTGTGTGTTTATAATATACAAGCCATCCATCAAGCGATGTCTGTTGATATTTTAAAGATTCATCGAAATTTCCTTTATAAAAGTAGCATTGGCCTGTATAATACTTCAGCTTGTTTATTGCTGGGTGAAACTCATTTAAATGATCTTTTGCCAGCAATTCTCCCTTATTTAAATAAAACAGAGCTGAATCAAATTGAGAGTTTACATAGAAATGAGTGCCCAATTCTGTATAAGCATGAAGTACTCCTTCATAATTTTCTTTTTGCGAATATTGATTGACTAGCTCATTTAAGTATTGTAGGTAAACATCAACATCACCTTTTCTTAAACTATCCGCAAACGAAGTGTAATTATCTTTATATTGATATTTTTGAGAAGGGTCTATATCAGAATTTTGCTGATTTTCAGCGTATAATCCTAAATCTATACTTGAAACTGAATTCGTAGGGTGTGATATTATGGGATTAGGCAAAACTTCATAGCGATATGTAGCAAAGCCTTCATTAAATGAAAGTAGTAGTGTTACTATAAATAATAATATACCCGAACAACTGCGACAGGCAATGTCTATTTTATTTCGATTAATTAGCACTAGTACAAAATTTACTTTCTACAAATATTATGAGTAATCCACAGATTTTAGCACTCAAAATATAAATGCCGGTAAATTTATAAAGATTTCATGCTACTGCCAGCTGTTCGGGTAATTAAAATAAGTTATTTCACCTCATTTTCCATATTAGCCAGCTTTACTTTAATTTGACTAACTCTGGCTCCTGTTTTCAACTCTTGGTTAAAGTAAATCTTTTCGGGAGAAAGTTTTTCTCCATAAAATGTCTCATTGGCATTTTCATTCAACTTTATAGAAGAACCTTCTAAGCTGATACCAGCAAACACACCTCTACTTCTAGAATAGGAATAAACTTCTGCATCAAAAGTAATATCTGTGGCTGCACCTACTTGTCTACCAACAGGACCAGCAGCAACTGCCGCATCAGCTCCTAGAGTAAACTCACTCTTTTTAAAATCTTTCAGTTTATCACTACTTTTAAATACAAGAATTACATCTGTAGATTGAGCGCCTATTTGCCAGCCAACACTACCACCAGTAATATTTACAAAAATTGGGTTACTCCACTCCCCATCATCATTTTTTACCATAGCTACTCCCTTACCATGTCTGCCTCCAACTACCAAACCACCTTTAATTACATTCGGAATAATCATAATTCCTTCTGCTCTGTTTAAAATAGCTGCTGGGACTTTTTGCTCTGGTAGTTCTTGCATTTCTGTGAGAACTTGTGCAACATCTGATAATTTATCTTCTAGTTTTTCTTCTGATTGGGCAAAAGCTGAAAACGAAATTCCAACAATTATCAGAAGGTTTAATATAGTTTTCATGACTATTTAGGACTCTTTAGTTTAAAAATTTCTAAAAAAAAATTTCATTGCAGGCGACAAATGCTGCAATTTTGAATTTATAATTAAAATAATTGGCTTAGAACCTCAATTAAATACGAATGATTAAAAGAGAGGTTCTTTCTTTGAAACAAAATCTATCCGAAGAGTAATAGATAATTGTTTACTTTTGCAAAAAATTTTATGATGAGAAATCCATTCATCTTTCTATTAACAGTACTGATCATTAGCTCTTGCGATTATTTTAAACCGGGGAGTGAACAAAATCCAGAAAATGGCAATCCTGTTGCGCGTGTCGGGGAGAACTTTCTATATGATAAAGATCTTAGGGGACTTGTACCTCCCAGATCGTCATCAGAAGATAGTGCCAATATTTTAAATCGCTATATCGACTCTTGGGTTCGAAAACAATTGATCTTAAAATCAGCAGAAGAAAACACCAATATTAATGAAGCTGAGATTGCTCGTAAGATGCAAGATTATAGATATCAGCTAATTGTATATAACTATGAAAAGAGATATATACAGGAAAAATTAGATACTGCCATCTCGGATGATGAAATTCAGCAATATTATGAAGAGAACCGAGACAACTTTATTCTAAAACAAAACATTATTAAAGGTATATTACTAAAAGTGCCTAAAGAAGCACCACAAACAGATCGAGTTAAAGTGTGGCTTAGGTCTAACAGCGAAGCAGATGCTGAAAAGTTAAGGTCTTATGCTTATACATTTGGAGATTCATATTTGTTAGATGACTCTGTTTGGTTAGACTTCGATGAGTACTTATATAATACTCCTTTTAAAGAGGAAATTACGAATCCGATACAAACACTTAAAAGAAGTACGCTGCTTGAAACCAGTGATTCTACGCATTTGTATTTTATCAAAATAAAAGATTATAAAATTTCTGATCAGCATTCGCCCGTTGAATTTGTTAAAGCACAAATTAGGGATGTATTAATTAACAAGAGAATTGTTGCTTTAAGAAAAGATCGAGAAAATGAAATTTTTGAAAAGGCTTTAAAAAACGAAGATTATGAAATATATGAATAGGGTTAAAATTTTTACAGCAATTTTGTTTGCTGTGCTTTTTTCATCTAAACTATTGGCTCAGGGAGACGGTGTTATTGTTGATAAAATAATTGCAAAAGTAGATAACTACATCGTACTGAAATCTGAATTGGAAAATGCCTATTTAGGTAAGGTATCTAATGGTGAAAAAGTTGGCCCAAATACAAAATGTGAGCTTTTACAGCAGCTTATCATCAATAAAATTCTTCTCGCTAAAGCAGAAATTGACTCTATCATTGTAGAACCTGTAATGGTTGAAAGTGAAATACAGCGCAGAATGCAGTATTTTGTTTTGCAAGCAGGTAGTGAAGAGAAACTTGAGCAAACATTGGGTAAAAAACTTTCTTCGCTTGAAGACGAATTGAGAGACCAAGTACAAGAGCAACTTACAGTGCAAAAAATGCAACAAGAGCTTACTAGTGGTATTACAGTTACTCCTCTTCAAGTAAAAAAATTCTTTAACTCTTTACCAAAAGATAGTATTCCATTCTTACCTGCTGAAGTAAAAGTTGGTCAAATAGTTAAATTCCCAGAAGTAAATACAGCGGAAAAAGATAAAGCAAGAGCAAAACTTAATTCATTTAAAGAACAAGTTTTAGCTGAAGAAGCTGATTTTGCAGAACTTGCTAGAAAATATTCAGAAGATTTTGGTTCAGCAAAAAATGGTGGTGATCTAGGATGGCATGGTAGAGGTGAATTAGTTCCCGAGTTTGAAGCAACAGCTCTAAGAATTGAACCAGGTGAAATTGCAGATCCAGTAGAGTCTGAATTTGGATTTCACTTAATCCAACTTTTAGAAAGACGTGGAAACAGATTTAGAGCTCGTCACATTCTTGTAAGACCTAAGTCTAATGCTGATGACCTTAAAAACACTGTTGCTTTTATGGATAGCATCAGAAATATGATTCAACTAGATACAATGACTTTTGAAGAAGCTGCTAAAGAGCATTCTGATGACCAAGAAACTAGATCAAATGCAGGTTTCTTTAAAGATAATACAACTGGTAGTAGCTTTGTATCAACCGAAAGTCTTGATCCTGTAATCTTCTTTACTGTTGATACTATGAAAGTAGGAAACATTACTGCTCCTCAACAATTTAGAACAGATGACGGTAAAGCTGCAGTGAGAATTATATATTATAACAACTACATTCCACCTCATTACGCTAACCTTAAAGAAGATTACCAAAAACTTTATGTGGCAACAATGAATAACAAAAGAGGTGAGGTAATAGATAAGTGGTTACAAACCGCAAAATCTCAGGTATTTATTGAAATAGACCCAGAATACGACAAATGTGATATTATAAAAAGTCTGTAAGGCACTTTTTAATTTTAATTCGCTTAGTTTTTATTCCTTGAACAAATTATTATTTTTCAGGAATTAAAAATTAAGCGAATTTTTATTTTATATTACGAACGATTAGCCATATTCTAACCGTTAGATGTTTGTTGGTTAACAAATTTTTTTGTTCTATCTACATTAAGTAAATTTTTTAATCTGTTCTCTCAAACGAAAGTCTATTTTTTTAAGAATTAAATCCAATAAATAATGTCCATTAATTTCAGCTCAGATAAAGAAGCCGCCGATGCAATGAAAGTCACTTATGATAATCTTGCAAATGAGATATCAAAAGTAATTATAGGACAAAAAGAAGTGGTAAGACTAATACTTACTTCCATCTTTTGTCAGGGTCACTGCTTGCTAGTTGGTGTTCCCGGCCTTGCAAAAACCTTATTAATTCAAAATACTGCTGCAGTACTAAATCTGAACTTTAATAGAATACAGTTTACACCAGATTTAATGCCTTCAGATATTGTAGGTTCAGAAACAATGGACAAAGACAGGAACTTTAAATTTATTAAAGGGCCTATTTTCGCGAATGTGATCTTAGCTGATGAGATCAACAGAACTCCTCCAAAAACACAAGCTGCATTACTTGAATCTATGCAGGAATTTTCTGTAACTATTGGTGGTAAACATTATGGTCTTGAAAAACCATTCTTTGTATTAGCTACTCAAAACCCAATTGAACAAGAAGGTACTTATCCTCTACCAGAAGCTCAGTTAGACAGATTTATGTTTAATATTCTGTTAGATTACCCTTCTTACGAATCTGAGGTTGAAGTTGTAAAAGGGACAACTTCTGATAGAAAAGCTAAAGTAGAAAAAATAACTTCTGCTGAGGAAATTCTTTACTTCCAGAATTTAGTAAGAAAAGTACCTATTGCCGATAATGTAGTAGAATACGCAGTAAAATTGGTTAGAAAAACTCGTCCGTTTACCGATCATGCTTCAGAGATTACCAATAATTATTTGGAATGGGGAGCAGGACCAAGAGCATCTCAATATTTAGTTTTAGGCGCTAAATGTAATGCTATTTTAAATGGAAAATACTCTCCTGATATTGAAGATATTCAGGCAATGGCTGTTCCTGTTTTAAGACACAGAATCGTAAGAAATTTTAAGGCTGAAGCTGAGAATATTTCTCTCGAAGACATAATAAAGGAACTTCTGTAAGGAAATTTCCGTATTTATCTAAAAATCATAAAAGCTGTTTTGGTAGACTATACTACGGAAATAGCTTTTTATTTTTTTAGATTTTTCATTTTTTAGATAAAAGTACGTTTTTACAAAGATTATAGATGCTAACTGTGCAATTACAGTACATTCCTCATCTATATCCGCAATTATCTATCATAATAATAATTAAACCACATGAATCTTAAGTTATCTATAACTGCTAGCAAACTTTTATTATTAAGTACTTTTTTGCTATCAGCATCATTCACACAGGCACAACGTTCCGCCAACCTCACTGCAGACCAATATATCAACTTATATAAAGATGCAGCTGTACAGAACATGTATGAAAGCAGAATACCTGCAAGTATTACGCTAGCACAAGGAATGTTAGAATCTGGCAATGGAAACAGCCAGCTAGCCAAAAAAGCAAATAACCATTTCGGTATTAAATGTCACAGCGACTGGAAGGGAAAATCTGTTCGTATGGACGATGATAAAAAGAATGAGTGCTTTAGAAAGTATGACAAAGTTCTTGATTCTTATAGAGATCACGCAGAGTTTTTAAGCAATCGTGAGAGGTATAGCATGCTCTTTACACTTGAGCTAACAGACTATAAAGGATGGGCAAAAGGATTAAAAA
>PBYL01000123.1 GCA_002729595.1 Thalassovita sp.
GCGGTCAATATTGGGCAAACCCTGAAAACTTATCCTATGACCATGGTGGTGTTCATATAAATAGTGGTGTTCAAAACTTCTGGTTTTACCTACTAAGTGAAGGCGATTCGGGAACTAACGATTTGGGTAATTCATACTCTGTAACTGGAATTGGAATAGAAAAGACCAGACAAATAGCATACAGAAACCTGATCACTTATCTTGGACCAAATGCGACTTATTATGATTCCTATCTTGGCTCATTACAATCTACCGAAGACTTGTATGGAAATCCTTCCGCTGAATATGATGCAGTCAAGGCTGCTTGGTATGCCGTTGGTATAGGAAATGCTCCTGATGCATCATGTGAAGGAACCACTACCCTAACAGCATTTTCAGGAACCATTACAGATGGAAGTGGATCAGCTGATTATGGAAATAACTTAAACTGCTCTTGGTTGATAGCTCCATCTGGCGCAGATCAAATAACAATTAATTTTACTCAATTCAATACAGAATCAGAATTCGATACTGTTTTTGTGTATGATGGCCCGACAGAAAACCATTCATTACTTATGACTTGGTGGGGAAACACTCTACCACCTCAAATTATATCATCAGGGGGCGCAGCATTAATAAGATTCTCATCCGATGTTAATACTACAGCTTCGGGATGGTCAGCAAACTATACATCATCTGGCTCTTCAACATCCTGTGATGGGTTGAATTCCTTAACAAATACGGAAGGTACTATTGATGATGGTTCGGGTAGTTCTGCTTATGGAAATAATCAAGAGTGCTTTTGGTATATAGCACCACCTTGTGCATCATCCGTAACACTTTCATTTTCCGCTTTTGATACCGAAGAAGGTTTTGATGGCTTAATTGTCTATGATGGTATTGCCTCAGATGCAACAGAACTAGCCGTACTTAGTGGTACAAGTATTCCTAACGACATTACATCTTCAACCGGAGAAATGCTTCTTGTCT
Source organism: Thalassovita sp. (assembly GCA_002729595.1). Taxonomy (GTDB): domain Bacteria; phylum Bacteroidota; class Bacteroidia; order Cytophagales; family Flammeovirgaceae; genus Chondrinema. Next base: position 970 of record PBYL01000123.1, read on the forward strand.
TTGTTTCTGATTATGCTGTTACGCAGCAAGGCTTCTTGGCATCTTACACCAGTGATGGAACTGCATTCTGTTCGGGGACTAATGAGATATCAGATGGCGACTATGGAATTGTATCTGATGGTAGTGGCACTGAAAACTACTGCAACAATCAGGAATGCTCATGGTTGATTTCGCCACCAGATGCAGAATCAATCACTCTCTATTTTACGAAGTTTGATTTAGAGGAGTCATCTGAGGATGGTCGAACACTTTATGATGCAATTGAAATCTATGACGGTACTTCTGAAAGTGCAGAACTAATCGGAACTTATTCAGGTAACGATCTTCCACCACCAATTACTTCATCAGGAGGAGAAATATTCATAAAATTCTTCTCGGACTTCTCAGTGAACAAAGGCGGATGGGAGCTTGAGTACGTGACCGAAACAGAAAGATTTTGTTCAGGTATGCAAACTTTGACTGATTCTGAAGGTGAATTCAGTGACGGAAGTAACGAAAATGACTATGGTAACAATTCTATTTGTTCATGGCTGATACAACCTGAAGGTGCTTCTAAAATTAATTTATCGTTCATGGAATTTGATTTAGAAGAAGATTATGATGCAGTCATTGTATATGATGGAGAGGATTCGAATGCTCCCGTTTTAGCAACTCTGTCAGGATCAGATTTACCTAATGCGATTACTTCAACCAATGGGGCTTTATATATGGAGTTTCTTTCAGATCCTGCAATTAGGAAATCAGGATGGAAAGCAATATATTCATCAGAGCAAATACTAGGGCTTGATAACGAGTTCTTTAACGACATCAAATTGTACCCTAATCCGGTTTCAAACTTCTTGATAATAGAAAATTCGAAATATAACAGAATAAAAATAACGTTCACTGATATTCTTGGTCGTGAATTTCTAAAAACACATGAACTTATTGAAGGGAAAAACGAAATTGATATCAAGTCCTTAACACCTGGATTTTATCTGGTGAACTTTCTAACTGAGCAGAAGACATTTTCTTATAAGATCGTAGTAGAATAAAGAAGGATGAATACCACATACCCACAACAAACACTAAAATGAATATGCGAACTGAGCTTTTTGAAAGGTCAATGCGAAACGGAAACTTAAGTGTTTCTAGCTGCTGGATCGCATACTCATTTTAGTTGGACGTTGGCAGCGAATAGAAATGGATTCAAAAAACATCACATAGCTTGTAATCATCACATCGGAAAAATTCAATGGATCAAAGAAGGTAATAATGATAACTAGAGATATTCGTAAGCGAATTATCCATAAAAGAATTTCTACTATTATAGAAAAGCATCCTCCTAAAAAAGCGCTTAAATACTTAAGTGGATATTTAAAAGCATATTATGATGATACTTGGGTTTTGGATAAATATGCTAAACAGAATTATGATATAGGAAATAGAGAAGTTGCTGGGAAATATTGGTTTTTAAAAGATAATAGGACAAAAGAAGAAGAGGATTGTGTTTATTCATTTTTACAATCCAAAGGTTTTAGCTATGAGCATATTGCAAATGAATTAGTTGGTCATTTCTTTATGAGTCCTAGATATTTTGACTCAGGTTCAAAGCAAAAGCTTTTAGTATTATTTGAGATTGTCAAAACTTTAAATGGATATATTCCCAAATTTATGATAAACTGGTATAATCATTTTGAAAAAGAAGTGATTGTATCTGAACTTGAAATTAATGAGTTTAAACTAAAAATTTTAAAGCATCATATAGATTTCATGATAAGAAATCTACAAAATATAACCAATCAGAAATATATAAATAGGGAATTAGTAATCTGTAATTTGAAGACACTACAAGGATATGATACTTTAGAAGAAATTAAGTTTCACGTTAAAAAAGAATCTCTCATACTAAGTAAGTCTAATAAGAAAGATTTCAAACGATTGAAAAAAATACTCTCCTAGAATTTGTTTATTAATATATTTAATGCCTTCGTGGAATACAATTAAGCTAGTTTTTCAGTCATTCTAAGCATGGTGTCTAGGGTAATTTCAGCATAGTACTTTTGTGTTGTTTCTATGCTTGCATGTCCGAGCATTTTGCTAACTATTTCTAGACTAATTCCTTCGTTCAGCCAAATCATACCAGCAGTCACTCTTGCCGAGTGCGTTGATATTTTGTTAGCTTTATCTTCATCAATACCAGCAATAAAACAAACCTCTTTAATAAGTTTGTTGTAATTCTGGTTTACAAATTTGGGTAAATTGTAGTCGTATTTTTTAGCAATAATTTCAGCAATGCCAAAAAGCCTAACTAGTCCCCTCTGTCCACTTTTATTTCTCTTATAATCAATGTATTTCTGCTTGTTTTTCTCTTTAACAAGCTTTTTGGTAAATCTACTATAATCACCATAGTCCATACCTGTGTAACAGCAAAAGACAAAAGCATCTCTTACCTGAGCTAAATTCTCATTACTGATCTTAGCACTAACCAATTTTTGTAGTTCATCTTTGGTTAGATAGGCTTTTTTCTCATTTCTGTCTCTTTTGAGAGAATAATCATTACAAGGAAAAAAACTGAGATATCCTTTTTCAAAAGCATTTTTTAACACCCTTTTAAGATATTCAATAGTTCTGATAGCAGTATTATGTTGGTGCTTTTCCTGTTTTATTAGAGAAGAATAAAAACGGTCTAAATGATGGTGTTCTAAAGATTCAGCCTTAATGAGTCCTAAATACTTCACAACTTTTCTATGATGGACCTTATGTTTTTCTTTGGTACCTGCTTTAACATGAGGATTATTTTTCATTTGTTCCAGAAATAAAGCCGAAACATTGGTGATGGTGAAATTCTCAATTTCTATTCTTTTTAAGAAATCTCTTTTCACCGAGTTAGGATCTGGCTCTTTACCAGTCGATTTTAAATATTGATGATAGATATCAAAAAGCTGCTCTCTAATTTCAATCAGCTCCTTGTTGTGCTCAGTATGTTTCTTAGAACATGTTTGATTTTTAGAATCCCAGTCACTACTTGGAATTTTTTTTAAGTGAGTAGAAAAGTCAGCATTAGCTCTCACTTGGTTGATAGTGATTCTACAATAAAGGATGATAAAGCCCTCTCCGGCTTTCCTAGCACGAAATAATACTTTCATGATAAAAATAGTTTATGTTGTAAAAAATACTTAATAAATGGTATAATTTACTTGAGGTTAGCGCTTAAGCCAAGTTTGCAGTAATAAATATTGGGTATATACTTTGTTAAGTGACGGGCATAAAAAAAACCCGATAAAATTTTATCGGGTTACTTTTTCGGATTTCTCCTGACTTTTAAAACTTTAAAGCTCCTCCTCTTGGGCTCGAACCAAGGACCCTCTGATTAACAGTCAGATGCTCTAACCAACTGAGCTAAGGAGGAATGTTTCAATTGGGAATGCAAATGTATAATTGTAATTTGAATCATGCAATAGTTTGGAGAAAAAAATATGATTTTTTTTGAATTTTTTTTTCATTCCTCTAATAAATACGAATAGGCTTAATTGCTGAGCTATTTTTTTTGAAATATCAGGAGTTCATTATTTTTTTGCCTTAGTTTTTAAGAATCGGGAAGTAAACAAATAAAATCATGCTTAAGACAGATGTAATAGTTAGAAATGTAAAAAACCTTCACGATGCGAGATATTGTGCAGGTATGGGGGTCGAATATATAAGCATGCCGGTTTCGTCGGATATAGATGGAGCTTTAACTGTTGAGCAAATTAATGAAATTGCCGACTGGCTTTCGGGAATTAAGATTGCTGGCTTTACAAGTACTGAAGTATTGGAGAATCCAGAAGCTTATAAAACTGATGCAATCGAAGTTTCATCTTCTCAAATAATCGATACTTATAAAAGTAAAGGCATTACTCCTATCCTATCATTTAAAGTTTCGCCAGAAGAATTGACAGATACTTTTGCAAAAGATATTTTAGAGCCACTAAAAGATAAAGTTTCTTTTTTTGTGTTGGAGTGCGCGGGTAAGTATTCAGAATACGACGAAAGTCTAATTAAAGAATTAAAAGAACATTATAGCATTTATTGGGGTTTTAATTTTGATTCTGAAGATATAGTTTCTTTTGTTGATAGTTTTAATCCGAAGGGCATTGCACTAAATGGTACAGAAGAAATTAAAACTGGAGTAAATAATTTTGATGAACTGGCTGATTTACTCGAAGCATTAGATACAGACGAGTATGCATAAGTGAACTTAAATAAGTTTATTTTTGTAAAATATTCGCATAAAATAAATATTGAGGGAATTCTAAATAATCAAATAAAATAAAATGGCAATGGAAAGTACAAAATGTCTGATTATTGGTTCAGGACCGGCAGGATATACAGCTGCAATTTATGCATCTCGTGCAGGCTTAAGCCCTATCCTATATCAGGGAGGCCAGCCAGGAGGCCAGTTGACAATTACAACAGATGTTGAAAATTATCCGGGTTATCCTGATGGTGTAATGGGACCACAAATGATGACAGATTTTCAGAAGCAAGCTAAAAGATTTGGAGCTGATATACGTTTTGGTTTGGTTACAAAAGTTGACTTTTCCGGCGCAAAGCATATTGTTTATGTAGACAATGGCGACGAAATCGAAGCTGATACTGTAATTGTTTCTACCGGAGCTTCTGCCAAATGGTTAGGCTTAGAGTCTGAGCAAAGATTAAACAGTAAAGGTGTTTCTGCATGTGCAGTGTGTGATGGGTTTTTCTTTAGAGGTCAGGAAGTTGCCGTTGTAGGTGGTGGTGACACTGCAGCTGAAGAAGCGAGTTATTTGTCAAAACTTTGTAAAAAAGTTTACCTGATTGTGAGAAGGGATGAAATGAGAGCTTCTAATATTATGCAGCAAAGAGTAGAAAAAGCTGAAAATGTAGAAATTCTTTGGAATACTGAGACAGAAGAAGTGTTAGGCGAAGAAGCTGTTGAAGGTGTAAGAGTTGTAAATAGAGTAACAGGTGAAAAAAGAGTGTTAGATGTTACTGGCTTTTTTGTGGCGATTGGTCATAAACCAAATACCGACATATTTAAAGGCTGGCTTAACATGGATGAAAGTGGTTACATAATTACCGAAAAAGGTACAACCAGAACGAATATTGAAGGAGTGTTTGCTTCGGGAGATGCTCAAGATAATGTTTACAGACAGGCTATAACGGCCGCTGGTACGGGCTGTATGGCAGCTTTAGAAGCAGAAAGATACTTAGCAGCTAAAGAACTTACAGTCTAAGATATTTCATTATTCAAAATAAATCTTGGTATTTTACAATATTTTCGGCACTTTTGGCATCCAGTAACACAGAGAAAACAATATTTATCACTAAAATTTTTTAGTGTTTTCTTTATTAAGAATTTTATTATATGGATACTGAAAGTGCCTTTTGTAAATCTCTGAAAATTTCATTTTTTCTTCTATTTCTTTTCCTTTTCTTTCAAAATCACCAAGCCACTGCACAGAGAAAAATAAGCAGTAAAAAGTTCTTAGGGATCTTCCCCATTGGTAAAGCCAAAGAAAAAAACAGTGATAGTTTATTAGCCTACAATGATAAACTAGAGACTGAAGATAGTGAATTGACTGCCGAGTCAACCATGTTAGCAAACAACTTTGTGCTAGAGAACGAATACATGTGTGAGGATGAATACTTACAAAACAACATTATCCCTTACCTTTCTGATAAGACAGATACTATGCTGTTATCTGCTTTGGAAGAGTTAAGAGCACCTGTTGTAAAAGAAATTGAAATTCCGTGTGAGGAGCAAGAGTTTGTAATGCTTAGCGATTCACAAACTGTAATCCCAATGAAGTATTTATTAGCTGATGAATATTTTGGGGTATGGGATTCTAAGAATATTGACCCGTATGACTATGAGCTTAAAAACTTTAATGATACAATTCTATTAAAGTTATACGAAGAAGAGAATTGGTCACCCCCTATTAAATCAACTAAAATCAACTCTAAGTATGGCTTGCGTCGATGGAGATGGCACCACGGTACCGATCTTGACTTAGAAAAAGGTGATTCTGTTTATGCTGCTTTTGATGGTATTGTTAGAATTGCTAAATACAATTGGGGTGGTTATGGTTATTATGTAATGCTCAGACACGAGAATGGACTTGAGACATTATACGGTCACCTTACAAAATACTTAGTAGAAGTTGGTCAGGAAGTGAAAGCAGGTGAGCTAATCGGTTGGGGTGGAAATACAGGAAGAAGTACCGGCCCTCACTTACACTTTGAAACCCGTTACAAAGGCCATGCTTTTGACCCAACATATTTGTATGACTTTGATACAGATACTTTAATGTTCAAAGAGTTTGAGCTTTCTGCTAAACAGTATGAGGGTTTAATTGATAGAAGCAAAAGTGTTTATCATAGAATTCGATCTGGCGATACGCTTTCTGGTTTGGCTGTAAAGTACGGAACATCAATTTCTAAAATATGTAAGTTGAATGGTATAAGCCGAAGCACAGTCTTAAGAATTGGCCGAACTTTACGAATGAGATAAGAAAGAAACATTATAAAAAATCCCTGCTCCATTTATGAAGCAGGGATTTTTTATATCTAATTCGGTAATTTTAACTTTCAGAGGTGGTAGCAGCTTCTTCTGGTAGCTCTTCACCATTAATTTTAGCTTTTACCTTTTTCTCTAATTCTTCCATTAATTCAGGGTTGTCTCTAATGAGTTCTTTTACAGTTTCTCTACCCTGTCCTAACTTTGTTGAATTATAAGAGAACCAAGAACCAGCTTTTTTCACGATGTCCAAATCCACAGCCATATCTAAGATCTCTCCAGCTCTTGAAATTCCTTCTCCGTAAAGAATATCAAATTCAACTACTTTAAACGGAGGTGCAACTTTGTTTTTCTGGATTTTAACTCTTGTTCTGTTACCTGTAATATTATCAGCAGACTCCTTAATAGCACCAATTCTTCTAATATCTAACCTTACAGAAGCATAGTATTTTAGTGCATTACCACCAGTTGTAGTTTCTGGGTTACCAAACATAACACCGATTTTCTCTCTTAACTGGTTAATAAAGATGCAGCAGCAATTAGTCTTATTAATAGAACCTGTTAATTTTCTAAGTGCTTGAGACATTAATCTTGCCTGCAAACCCATTTTGCTATCTCCCATGTCACCTTCAAGCTCAGCTTTTGGTACTAGTGCAGCAACAGAGTCAATCACAATAACATCAATCGCTCCAGAGCGAACTAAATGTTCGGTTACTTCTAGAGCTTGTTCACCATGGTCTGGTTGAGAAACCAATAGGTTATCCATATCGATACCAAGTTTCTCTGCATATATTTTATCGAAAGCGTGTTCTGCATCAACAAAAGCTGCAATTCCACCTTTCTTTTGAGCCTCAGCAATAGTATGTAAAGCCAAAGTAGTTTTACCTGATGATTCTGGTCCGTAAATTTCAATTACTCTACCTCTTGGGAATCCTCCTACTCCAAGTGCTATATCAAGTCCGAGTGAGCCAGTAGAAATACTTGGTACATCAACTACATTATCATCATTCAGTTTCATGACAATGCCTTTACCAAAGTCTTTTTCCAGCTTTGCAACTGTTAAATCCAGTGATTTTAATTTTTCCTTTTGATCTTTATCTGTAGCCATTACTGATGGATTTTAATTTTACATGGAATATAAATAAAAAAATAATCTGATAAGAGATTGATTTGTTTAATTCAAAAATAAATTACCAAAACGTAAGAGATTTACGGAGTAAATAAAAATGTTGAATATTTTTCAAATATATAAAAAGTTTATTTAAATAACATTTAATGTAAAAAAAAATAGCATTTGATTTCAATAAGAACAAAAAAGCGTCTCTAAACTAATAGAGACGCTCATAATGTGAGTATTTAATTTTATTAGTTTCCGTTTTTCATAAATGGAGCTAAGATTTCTTTTCTATCCATAAGCTCTAAAGTTCTGATTGGGAACGGAATTGTAATATCGTTTTCGTCAAATGCTTTTTTAACAGCTTTAATAGCCTCACTCCCAGCATGTGGAGGGCCAGCCTTTTCTTGATCTAGCCAGTACCATATTTTAAAGTTGATACTACTGTCACCAAATCCATCGTAATGCAATTCAACAGGTTTATCTTTTTGCAAGAATGGAAGCGTGTTAATAGCGGCAATTGCTATATCTTGTGCTTTTTGTAAATCTTCGCTATAAGAAACTCCACAGTTTAGCTGCATTCTTCTCTCCCCTGTTTTACTATAATTTAATATAGCTTTTTGAAAGATGTCTTTACTAGGGATTTCAATTTCTTGACCGGCAAAATTGTAAATAATGGTAGAGCGAATATTAATAGCTTTTACTTGTCCAAAATAACCATTAGTTTCAATTACATCACCAATACGAATTGGTCTTTGTACAGCAATAAAAACTCCCGATATAAAATTGGATGTAAGGTCTTGAAAAGCAAAACCTAGTGCTAAACCAATAATACCAGCACCAGCAAGTAGAGAGGTCACAGCTTTGTCTAGATTTAGAATATCTAGACCAATAAACATTCCCACAAGAAGAACAATGTAAGCTGTAACTACAGCAGAAAGACTCGCCAGTGAGTCGTTATTAGAAAATCGGAAAACAAGCTTGTTGGTAAGTGTTTTTACTTTTTTTGATAGTATTCCAAAAATTAATACTACAAGAACTGCTAGTACAAAATTAGGAATACCAGCAACAATACTGGTATACCACGATTCTAGTTGTTGTAGTAGAATTTCTGATGCTTCTTTAATATCCATAAATTATAGTTTCAGTTTTATTATTATAAAATTGAGTTTAGGTTTTATGTTTATTAAGCTTTGGTTATTAAATCGTTAATTGCACGTGCAGGTAACCATGCCTTATCAGACTCTCTAAGAATTTCTAGTTTTAATTCGTAAAAAGCTCTTTCAATTAAGAAAACTTCTAACAAGAATTGGAACTGCTCTTTATCTTCAGGTAAAATGCCCATGTCTTGCATATTCTCATAGTAAGAGTTTAATATCCTATTTGCTACATACTTATACCATTTGCCACTCCACTCTTGTAAGAAAGGAATATCTTCTGTTCTTACCATGCCTTTGTGGAAAATTGCATTGTATGCCGCATAATGGAATGATCTTAATAATGAAGCAATATCTTTAAGTGGAGATTTTTTAAGACGTTTCTCACTAAAAGCTCTGGTTGCATCACCTTCAAAATCGTTGATGTAGAAGTCTTTACCAGTGAAAAGCACATTGCCTAAATGTAGGTTTCCGTGAATTCTGGTTTTTAAAGTGTCTATTTTATCGTCTTGTAACTTTTTAAGCAGGCTTACAATAGCATCTTTATTTTCCACAAGTTTATTGAGCTCTTCCTGCGTCGACTCTGAAAACAGGTGACTTTTTTTCTTGATTAATTGAAAATTAAGTCTGATGGCAGATTGCAGTGCAGAGAATAATGACTTTTGATAATGAAGGGAGAAATTCTCTCTTTCAAAACCCATTACTTGAGGGTGTGCCGCTAACTCCTGATGTAACTGAGCTGTAATAAGCCCAAGAAGAGAAGCACGCTCAATTACCACATTGCCAATTACTTCTTCGTACCAGTTGTATTTTTCTTTTTCTGGTAAACCTTCAAAGACTTCAACTTCTACATCTTGGCAATCGAAATTATTTCTTACAGAAAATACTCTTTCGTAGTAGCGCTTAATTACATCTTCAAAATACAATTTGGCACTACCTTGATTCGGAATATATTCTTGTAGCATTCCGGTTACAGAAACAAAATCGTTATTGTTTGCCCAAGTTATTTCACCTTTAAATTTAGGCACATAAGGGAAGTCTGTATTTTCGCTTAAGAATTTAACTGTCTCATAGTCAGGGTTAGGTGCTTTGTCTAACCTTCTGTACATTTTAAGGAAATACTTGTTGCTATAAGTTATACCCGTATTTCCCTTTCTTGTATCAATTAACTTAGAATGCCCTATAAATTCACTAGTATCTACTTTTCCTTTCTCGCTTTCATCTAAAGCAAACTTGAGAATATCTACAGATTCACCTTTGTTTTTCTTGTTGTCGAAAAATTGGAAGATGAGTTTTTCTCTAAAGTTTGGAGCAACAGCAGCTTCAAGAATCCAGAATTTTTCATTGTTGATAAAGTAAGTACCAACTATTTTATCATTGGTATTTCCGTTTAGCGATTCTTTTTCTGAATCAGAAACAATTAAAACAGGCAATAAATAATACTCAGGAAAGCCATCATTAAACTCAATATGCATGTAGAGCATAAAAGCATTTCTATCAGAAAGCTTCACATTTCGTCTTTGCTTTACAGCTACTTTTCTAATTACTCTGTCTTTTCCTTCGAACCATTTGCTGTTGTTTAGGTAAGTAGGAATAATTTCTTGTTCAAGAATTTTAAGGTTGTTCTTCTTGAAAATATCGCTATAGTGGATGCCAGTAATTTCTAGATCAGGAATTAAATCTTGAATACCTGGTTTACTGTTTTTTAATTGGAACCAAAAATAACCATGTGGGCCTAATGTGAATAAATAAGGCTTATTGGTGATTTTTGGGAATTTATTTCGGCTAAAAACATCTACAGGAATGTAGTCTTCAAATTCATCTAACTCAATTTCTACCCCTTGTGAGAAGCGAGATAAGTTTGCTAAAACCAGAATGTGTTGGTTCTCATAACTTCTTACAAAAGCCAGTACTTTCGCATTGTCTGGTGATAAAAACTGAATGCTACCCCTACTAAATGCTTTATATCTCTTGCGCATATCAATTACCCTTTTCATCCACCAAAGTAATGAAGAGGTGTTATCCTGTTGAGTTTCTACATTTACAGCGTCAAAGCTATATTCAGGGTCAGATATGTTAGGTAAGTATAATTTCTGAGGATTGATTTGCGAAAAACCACCATTTCTGTCTGAACTCCATTGCATAGGAGTTCTTACACCATCTCTATCACCGAGATAAATGTTGTCTCCCATACCGATTTCGTCACCATAATAAATAACAGGTGTTCCCGGTAAAGAGAATAACAGATAGTTCATCAGCTCGATTTTCTTTCTGTTATTGTCGAGCAATGGAGCAAGTCTATGTCTAATACCAAGATTTATTTTTGCCTTAGAGTCTTTGGTATAAGCACGGTACATATAATCTCGCTCTTCATCGGTTACCATTTCGAGGGTAAGTTCATCATGATTTCGGAGGAACATTGCCCATTGGCAGTTTTCTGGAATAGCCGGAGTTTGCTCGATTATATCTATAATAGGGTGCCTGTCTTCTAACTTAAGAGACATAAAGAGCCTTGGCATTATCGGAAAGTGGTAATTCATATGGCATTCGTCACCATCTCCGAAGTAGGCAGCAGAATCTTCTGGCCACATATTCGCCTCAGCTAAAAACATCTTATTGGTGTATTTCTCATCAATGTGTTTTCTGAGTTTTTTGAGAAATACGTGCGTTTCAGGTAAGTTCTCGCAGTTTGTTCCTTCTCTTTCGAAAAGATATGGAACTGCATCTAGCCTAAAGCCATCTACACCAAGGTCTAACCAAAAATCGAGAATATTAAAAACTTCTTCTTGTACCTCTGGATGATCGAAGTTAAGATCTGGTTGATGAGAGTAGAATCTGTGCCAGTAATAAGAATTGGCTACAGGGTCCCATGTCCAGTTAGAGGTTTCAAAATCTTGAAATATGATTCTGGTATCTTTATATTTTTCTTGAGAATCGCTCCAAACATAGTAGTTGCGATAGTTAGAGCCAGCAGGTGCATTTCTTGCTCGCTGAAACCACGGATGCTGATCTGAAGTGTGATTGAGTACTAACTCAGTAATCACTTTCATATCTAGCTTATGTGCCTTATCAAGAAACTTTTTAAAGTGCTTTATTTTTCCGTAAGAAGGATTAATGCTGTAATAATCCGCAATGTCGTATCCACCATCTCTCTGAGGAGAAGGATAAAATGGTAAAAGCCAAATTGCTGTTATGCCGAGATCATGCAGGTAGTCTAACCTTTTTAAGAGTCCTTTAAAGTCACCAATACCATCAGAATTGCTATCCTGAAATGCTTTGATGTGTAATTCGTAAATAATGGCATCTTTATACCAGAGGTTGTCGTTTCTAAAATCCGCTTTTTGCTCAGTCATTTTATTTTAAAAAATGTTTGAAAATTAATCAAAGTATTAGCTGTAACTAACTGTAGGTCAGTTAAATGAATTCGATAAGTGTTTATTGGAATAGTAAAAATGTAAATAATAAGGGGGTTTTTTATTCCAGAAAATAAGTCACTATTCTATATGAAAAATTAGGCTGAAAAAATAATTAGCCCTTAATAAGAAATGAATAGTAGTATCAAATTGTTCAAACTAAATTAATAGCTTATTTAGTTTTATGTCCCTTATTTCTAATTTTTTTAAAATTTTAAGAAATAATATCGCTGTTGTGTAAGCATCTCCTAAAGCATTATGTCTGCCTACAGGAGTTATATTAAAGGTTTTGCACAGTTGGTCGAGGCTATAATTTTTTTCAGTAAGAGCATCAGTATGCATTCCTTTTCTATCTAACCTAATGGCAATTTTTCGAGTGTCTAGTATTGGGTTGAGTAAGTATATTCCAAATAACTGGTTGAGGTATTTATTTACTAACTCACAATCGAATTTTGCATGGTGAGCTACTAAAACCGAATTGTCTATAAATTGTAAGAAATGCGTTAAACCTTCCTTTATGGAAATACCATTTGTTTTTAAGTCAGTTTTGCGGATTTGGTGAATGTGTATAGGAGAGTTATTATTATGTATATCATCATTAAAATATAAGTCTAAACTCTCTTTTGGTAGAATTTTACCATTAATTATTTTAACTGCGCCAATAGATAATAGCGAATCTGATTTAGGGTTTAAGCCTGTACTTTCAGTATCAAAAATCACAAATGAATTAAACCCTGATCGGTTATTTATTTGATAGTTTCGATTGTAAGCGACGTAATTTTTAATGTAATCGTCTTGCTGAAAATTAGTTAAATAACTTTCTAGCTTATTAAAGCGCTGCTTTCTGCGGGAATATGTGAAAAAACTTTTCACTACTAATATGTTTTATTGGATATAAACTAGATGAAAAATTGTTATAGCTGTAAATAAGATAAAAATGAGTTAACTTGGTATTATACTATGCATAGTACCTTTTATGACAAATCTTATCCGCTTGAAAATTTCTCAGACTTGTTATAAAATAAAAACTTTTAAAATGTTTTGAAACATTTACATTAGCTATATCAGCATAAAGGCTAATTTAAAATAGATATAAATCAAATGTGATGATATAAGATGTAACTGAAATGCATTTTTATGCGTCACAAATTTTAGAAATACATCGAAAAGATATTACTATGGAAAGAAAAGATGATAACATGGAAGGCCTTATTCAGCAGTTCATTAAAGAAATGATGACTAGAGGCTTTAATAAATTTAGACAGGCAAATAATGGCAGAAACCCAGGTTTAGAAGATTTATTTGACTTATTCGAAAAATTTAAAGGGAAAGAAGAAGCGACTAGTACCACTACCACAACAACTACAGTGAGAGTGAACGAAGAAGATAAAGTTTCTAAAGATTTAGAGATCAAATACCTAAAAGATCAGGTAGAACAGTTGAAACAACAATTGAATGACAAAGACAAGATTATTCAAATGTTGAGCAAAGCTGATAAGAAAAAGAAAAAA
>PBYL01000124.1 GCA_002729595.1 Thalassovita sp.
GGCAGGTTTGCGCGATGCCTACAGACTTTGCGGAAACGAAAAAGCAATCACTGTTGAAACCAAATTTGCCGATTGGGTTGGAACCATAGTAAAAGACCTAAATGATGATCAAATTCAAAACATGTTACATTGTGAGCATGGTGGCATGAATGAGGTTTTGGCAGATTTATATGTAGATACCAAAAAGGAAAAATATCTGAAATTGGCAGATGTGTTTTACCACAAAGCTATTTTAGACCCACTCGCATCTGGCGAAGATATTTTACCCGGAAAACATGGCAACACGCAAATTCCAAAGCTCATTGGTTTGGCAAGAATCTATGAGTTAACAGGTAATGAAAAAGACAGCAGTGCAGCCAATTTCTTCTGGGAAACTGTAGTAAATCATCATTCTTATGTTACTGGCGGACATGCTAACCACGAATATTTCGGTGCGCCAGATACACTTAGAAATAGGTTGAGTGATGAAACTACTGAGACTTGCAACGTCTATAACATGCTGAAACTTTCTAGGCATTTATTCGAGTGGGAAGCTTCACCAGAAGTAGCAGATTACTACGAAAGAGCTTTATTTAATCAGATTCTTTCTTCTCAAAACCCAGATGATGGCCGAGTGATTTACAACTTGTCTTTAGAGATGGGTGGATATAAAGTATACCAAGACCCTAACTGGTTTACTTGCTGCATCGGCACAGGTATGGAAAACCACAGCAAGTATGCGGCAAATATATATTACCATAATGATGAGGCGCTTTATGTAAGCCAGTTTATTGCATCAGAATTAGACTGGAAAGAGAAGGGAATCAAAGTAACACAAAAAACCAAATTCCCAGAAGAGCAGGGGACAAGCTTTACTTTTGAAGCTGCTCAACCCACTGAGTTAACTGTAAAACTTAGACATCCTTACTGGTTAGAAAAAGGTAAATTGGTAGTAAAAGTAAATGGTGAAGCATTTGAAACCAGTCAAGTTCCGGGCTCATTCTATGCTATTACCAGAGAATGGAAAACTGGTGACAAGATTGAAGTGCAAATGCCATTTAACTTGAGATTAGAAAGCATGCCAGACGATGCCGACAGAGTAGCGATTATGTACGGCCCATTGGTAATGGCTGGCGATTTAGGCACTGTAGATGATCTGAAAGCAAAAGACCCTGATTTTGTACCAGTGATTATGTCAGAAAATCGCGACCCAAGCACTTGGTTAGTGGCTTCAGAAGCTGATGCAAATACTTTCAAAACCAATGGAGTAGGGCACCCGAGAGATTTTGAGCTAAAACCTTTCTACGAAACCCATAATAGAAGATATTCTGTTTACTTCGACTTGTTTACCAAAGCAAAATGGGAGCAGAGACAAGCTGATTACGAAGCTGAACAAGAAAGGAAAAAACAATTGGAAGCGGCTACTTTCGACTTCTTCCAACCGGGAGAAATGCAGCCAGAGCGTAACCACAATTTTAAAGGAGATAGCACAGAAGTAATCGAATTTAAAGGGCGCAAAGCAAGACATGCAAACCGCGGTGGTTGGTTCTCTTTCGAAATGAATGTGATTAAAGATGCTCCACAAGCATTAAACATAGAATATTGGGGAGGATTTACCGGCTCTAAAACTTTTGATATTTTGGTTGATGGTGAAAAAATCGCCACTGAAAATATCTCAGGTAAAAAAGATGGCTATTACCTAGATGTTCAATATGATATTCCAGAAACATTAACTGCTAATAAGAACAAAGTGACTATTACTTTCCAACCACATGTTGGGCACAGAGCAGGGCCAATTTTTGGAGCAAGAATCATCAAGAAATAATATCTATCTCTCAAAACACAAAAGGTGATTTACTTAGAATAAATCACCTTTTTTTATGCATAGAATTGAGATTGCAGCGAAAACAGTTAAAAAGTCCGTAATGGCTAAAAAACACTAACACATTTAATATGAGAAACACACTATTGATGATCGTGATAGCTTGCATGGCTTTTACATGTGATGAAAATGAAGATGTAGAATTAACTGCCGGCATTGTTGGCAAATGGCAACTAAAAGAAATATATGCTGATCCGGGAGATGGAAGCGGAAAATTTAACGAGGTTGAAAGTGATAAAACAATTACATTTTTAGCTAACAACACTCTTTCAACAAATCAAAGTTTATGCAAATTAGCTGGTAATCCAAACGGCTCTTCAACTGGAACTTATTCACTACAAGATTCTACCATTATACCAACAGATTGTGATTTCGAAGAATTTAAAATTTATTTTGTTGTAGAGAATTCTTATCTGATTTTGTATTACCCATGTATTGAAGGATGCGGAGAGAAATATGAGAAAGTGAGCAATTAAACTCAAAGTTAAAATCAGTTAAAAAAATGTCTGCTTAGTTAATCGATTTGTCATTCAGAAGTTAGCTAAAGTTTTTGTTTTGCCTTGAACATAGCTTTAAATAACTTCTAAAAAATCTCTGATAACTAACTCAAACATGACAAACAAACTCATTACGATTCTAAGTACATTTTTACTTCTTGGCACTTCTGCTTATTCCCAAAAAACTTATTTATCTGTTGAAGCAGGTAGTTTTTTAACTTCTGGTAATTTTGAAGATGGTATTTTTGGCGGCGCTTCACTCACTTATCGATTTAATGAATTAATTAGTGCCTCAATTCATACTCATGTTAATCATACAAGTTGGACTGATTCGGAATTTGATTTTGAACACTGGAAAGATATTTCTGAAACTTATATTAGCAATACAATTCCTACAGTTTCTTTTGGTCCAGAATTGAATATTGAAATAGCTGATGATATGTATTTGCTATTTTCTCCAAAAATTGGTTATGCTTGGCAAACAGCCAAATCAACCTATGGTGAATTTGAAACTGCCAAAACCTCAGGGTTAGATTATTATGAAGTCATTCCTTATAAAAATAGTAAAGATGAGCAGACTTTTTACTCTGGATTTGACTTAGGCATTCGCTTTTACCCAAAAGATGAAAGGATGGTTTTTGGCATTTATACCAGTTACGATGCTTTAAATATAGCTGAGGGTGTAAATGGGATTGAGCTAAAACCCGATAAATACTTATCTTATAACTCGAAAACCAATATCCTCAGATTAACATTTAAAGTTGGATGGACTTTGTCTAAAAAACAATAACTTAGCTTAACTACTACAATCTTTAATTTTTGCTATGTTTCATGTTATTTTTAGTCACAAACTTCATCCATTTAGCTACATTCTTTTACTAATGCTAGCCTCCAATAGTTTAAAAGCTCAAGATTTAATCCCTTTAAAAAAAGATAATTACTGGGTTTACGAACAAAAAACCATTTATTATAATGGCTCAGAAGAGATAGATACTATTACTAACTCAATAAAAGAAGTTTTAAATTTCAATGATCAAGATTGGTATGTTTTAAATGAATTTGGAGATGATTTTACAGTAAGAAATACTACCGAAGGACAAGTGGAATTAGATACTTTCTCCACTGATCAAAATGGAAAATATCAAGAAATTTTATTTTATAAAAAGCCCGATCAAACCCAAGATTTAGAATACATCACCTATGAGGTAAACCATATAAAAGTTTATAAGGATGTTGAAAAGATCAAAACTCCAATAGGTAAATTTAAATGCCATAAATATGAGATTGTAACCGAAGATGTTCCGGATGAAAAAATAGAAACATACATCAGCGTTGGTACAGGTATCATTTACCAAAAGTGGACTCAAAAAGATGCCATAGTCATTTCAACATTGATTGATTTTAAGATAAAGTAGCTCAAAAGTTTGAGTGAGTTTCATTCCAGCAATTACTTTTTAATTTTCTTCAAATACTCTGCTACTTCAGTTTTGTTTTCTCTCTCTGCAATGTTAAGTGCTGTGTCTCCATTTTCCATTTTGAGTTCAGTGTCTGCACCATTTTCTACTAGTAATTTCACTAATTCTAAATTTCCTCTGTGAGCTGCTGAATGCAATGCTGTCACGCTTTGCATTTGAGTGGCATTTACATTTACACCAAAATCAATCAGCTTTTGGCATAAATCAACATTCTCTTTGGCCACTGCAGAATGTAATGCATTTACCTTCGAAGGATTCGTTGCCTGTAAATTAGGATCAGCAGTATTTTTCAGTAACAAAATCGCAATTTCAGTTTGATCAAAAAATGCTGCCAGTGACAAAGGCGAAAAACCATCACTTGAATGCGAGTTCACTATGCTTTTATCTGAAAATATATATTCTCTTACAACTGCTATCTGTCCAGATACGATGGCTTCATGAAAAGAAAATGATTTTTTGAGTGCAATGGCCTCCTCAAAAGCAGATTGTAAACCACTATAAGCAATGAGCATAAAACCTGAACTTCCGTTTTCGTCGCTAGTTTCAAGAATTTCTGGATTAGTCTGTATCAGTTCTATGGCTTTAGAAATATCTTTTTGCTTTAATACTGATTTAAGTGAGTCGATCATATCGCTTGCCTTAAGTGTAAATGTGAGTAAAATACAAATGGTAAAAATTGATGCTGTTTTCATTTTTTCTTTTTGCCAAAAGAAAGTGAAAATACAGTTTTAGGCTTACTATATATCACCATTTTATATTTAGATGGAGAAACACCAACCATGGTTTTAAAATAAAAACTAAAATTACTCATACTCGAATAACCTACACTCATTGCAATTTCATTAATCTGTTTATCTGTTTCTCTCATTTGCTTACAAGCTTCTTTTATTCTCAAATGCGATATATACTTGAATGGAGACGTGCCAAATACTTGGTTAAAACATCGCAAAAAATGATTCTCTGAAAGAAGTGCCACTTTAGAAACCTGCTGAAGACTGAGGTCTTCAATATAGTTAGTTTCAATAAAATTTTTAGCTAAATGGACTCGCTCATAAATTTCTATTCGAGTAGCTTTTTTCTTTAAACTAAGCTTCTCTGATTCGTAAACAGCATTTGAATTATTTAAAATTAAAGCATTGAGTAATTGATGATAATACTGTTCTTTTTGCAGAGTAGATTCTGAATGAGATAAAATGTTCTTACCATACAAAAGCAAATTTGTAATGTTTACATCGTGTGAATAAAGTCTCTCAATAAACTTCATTTCAGCAGAATTTGATGGTGCAAAATCTATCAATTGTTCATCTTTAGAGAAATAAGATGAAACAACTTGAGATACAAATTCGGGAGTGAAAAATACGCAGAAAGATTCTGTTTCTGTCTGAGAATCAATAGTTAAATTATACTTACTACATTCATTTAAAACAAGAAACTTATCTGGTTGTACTTGATATTGCTTAAAGCCAACTTGATAAATTGCCTCACCAGTATGAAAAGATTTTACGGAAAGAAAACAATCTCCCGACCATTGGTATTGATTTGCCTTATCATGTATAATAAAATTACCTTTCATCTAAATTTGATTAAATGGTAAACAAATTTCTACTTTTTCCAATAAAAAAATCAATACATAAACTATGAAAATCAGCCTCTCAAAAAACCTATTTAATTAAGCTTATGTTAAGTACATGGCAATTTTAGAGACAGTAACAATGTTACCAAAATATATGTACTAAACAACCTATAGACTTTTATTAAGTATTCACAAAGATTGAATGTCCAACATTTTTTTACCGATGTAAGATTTATAACTTTTTATATAAATATTCAGTCAATATTAGCTTTTAGGCTTTCTGATACCATTTATACAGTATTTTGTGAAACGAAATCCTTAATTCGTTAAACATAAAACTAGCTAATATTTCAAATTATCTACAAAATCATACATGTATGATCAACTAGCCAAAATGAAAGAATTTAGGTAATAAACTAAGATTCTGTAATATAAGGTAGTTTTTTTCCATTTTTATTAATTAATAGAGCTCATTGATTAAAAAATTTGATTTTTTCAACCAAAAAACTATCAATTTTCATACTTCTACAATAACTGCCAATGATATTTTTACTCCTTTTGAGTACTTAATTTTCATTGATGGCAAACCTCAAATTGTAGACAATGTTACCCCATACCCAAAGAAAAAAACTTTTCTGAAATACAGACTTTCTAAAGAGCATTATAAACTATCTAACTATACTTTTATCAACCCTTTTTTAAAAAAAACTACTTTTGATAATCGTATAGCTCCAAATACTGGAGACTTCTTCCACCATTACTTTAAGATTAGCAAGGTGCATCTTTTATCCATAAAAGATAGCATTACAGAATTAATCAATCATTATCGTTCACTTTTAGATCTTAATAGCATGAAAGAGGCTAATAAAAAGCTTCAGACTGAAGTGGAGAAAAAAACTGCTCATTTAGAAAAAGTTACCAAAGAACTAAAGAAGTCAGTAAAATCTCTAAAAGAATCCAATGAAGAGTTAGAAAATTTTGCCTATGTTACATCTCACGACTTACAAGAACCTCTAAGACAAATCGCCACATTTACCCAACTTCTCAATAAAAAACTAGATGGTAAATTAGATGAGACGGAACAGAAATACCTCACACTAATCACTGAAGGTACTTCTCATATGCAAAATCTAATAGATGATTTATTATACTATTCTAGACTAACTCGCCATCCCTATAACTATAATTCTGTAGATGTAAATCAGATTATTAAAAAGACCTTAAATGTATTAAAAGAGCAAATTCAAAATAATAATGCCCAGATTACCTTCGATAATCTACCTGTAATAAAAGGCATTCCTGCCCTTATGAATCAGCTTTTTAATAAT
The DNA here is from genome assembly GCA_002729595.1 of Thalassovita sp. Lineage (GTDB taxonomy): Bacteria > Bacteroidota > Bacteroidia > Cytophagales > Flammeovirgaceae > Chondrinema. The sequence continues at coordinate 6,735 of PBYL01000124.1, forward strand.
CTCATCTCTAATGCTATTAAATATCGAAAACAAAATGAAGCTCCTGAGATTATAATCTCATGCAATGAAAATTCATCAGAATGGATTTTTAGTGTAAAAGATAATGGAATTGGTATTAATCCTAATTTTCATGATAGAATATTCAAACTTTTTAAAAGGCTACATACAAAAAGGGAATATTCTGGTAATGGTATAGGACTCACACTATGCAAAAAAATCGTTGCCCAGCACGATGGTAAAATCTGGGTGGAATCCAACATCGACCAAGGAAGCATATTTTATTTTACCATTTCAAAAAAATTATGAACCATGATTATTAACGCTGAAAATTATGAGAGGACTTTTAACGTCTTACACATAGAAGACAACGAAGCAGACTGCCTTATTTTTAAAGAATTACTTAGCGAGCAAAATAAAAATATTAGCATTACTAACTGTTACGATGGAGAAGAAGCCATCAATTACTTAAAAGACGGAACCAATAATAAACCAGATATCATTATTCTAGATTTGAACATTCCTAAAATTACTGGTATCGAAGTTCTTACTTGGCTTAAGAATGATAAAAAGATGTTACATATACCTGTAATTATCTTAACAACCTCCATCCTCGAAAATGACATTATAAGCTGCTATGAAAATTATGCAAACTGCTACCTTAGAAAGCCAAAAAATTTAAATGAATATATCTCAATTGCGGATAGAATTAATAAATTTTGGCTCGAAACTGTAGTATTAATAAACTCAAACTAACATAACTAACATGGCGGATACAAAACAATCAGTACGAAGTACGGGGATTTTGTTGATTGAAGACAACTATGCCGATCAGGAAATATTTAAAGTTTTTTTAGCAGAAACCGAGTATGCAAATGCCAGACTCGAAATTGCTGAGAAAATATCGGCTCTAGAGAAAATAGAAATCGAATTTGTACCCACAATAATTATTCTCGACCTTTCTTTACCAGATAGCGATGGACTAGAAACACTTAGGTTGGTTCAACAAAAATATGGGGCTACACCAGTAATTATTCTCACTGGCTTTAACGACAAAAACATGGGTATACAAGCGGTTGCGCTTGGTGCCGAAGACTACCTGATAAAAGGAGAATTTACCAGTAGTTCTATAGAGCGCTCTATAAGTTATGCGATAGAAAGGTTTAAAATGAGAAAGACTTTATTAATGACCAATAAGAAGTTAAAGTCTTACAACGAAAGGTTACAACAGTTTGCTTTTGTAGTTTCTCACGATTTAAATGCGCCCATTTCATCTCTAAAAGGAATATTGAATTTGTTGAAATATTCTGAAAGTGATGAAGAAAAAGATCGCTTACTAGAACTAGCAGACGAATCGCTAGAGCTGCTTACTCACAAATTGAGTTCGCTTATAAATATTCTGGTTAAAGAGAAAAACCAAGAAGGTGCAGAAACACTTAATCTGAAGCTCAAAATTGAGAAAGCTATTAGAAACACCATTGTTCCTCAATCTTTAGATTATATTGATATTCATATTGATAAGTCTTGCGATACTGAGTTGGTCTTTAGCAGAGATTTGATGAACAGCGTAATTCAAAACTTAACTTCTAATGCATTTAAATATCGTGATCTAAAAAAGAAACTTAAACTAGAATATAGTGTTACAACCAATTATAACTATATTATACTAACAATTAAAGACAACGGGTTAGGCATGGATCTTAAATCTCAAGAAGATAAAATCTTTAAGATGTTTAAGAGATTTCATAACCACGTTTCTGGAAATGGAATTGGATTGTTTTTAGTAAAATCTATTATGGAGACCAACGATGGATATGTAGAAGTAGAAAGCCAACCTGGAATTGGAACAGCTTTTAATTTACATTTTCCAAGGTTTTAAATTGCTAAAAAGCAATTAACTAGCATAACTTACTATCCATTAATCTAAAATTAACGACAGCAAAATTTATTTAAACCATAAGTAGGTTTATTTATTTGCTGTCTACCCATTTTTTCATGATCAATCTGGTATCAAATAAAAAATCACAATTTGTATTTTTTGTTGCATCACTAACATTACTCATTAGTTTGGCTGTAATCACAGGTTGGTTACTCAATATAGAAATATTGCTTAGCTTACTGCCCAACAGCTCTACAATGAAGTTCAATACCGCACTCCTATTTTCATTTACTGCAATCGGTCTTAGTTTATCTTTTAGAGAAAAGCCTTTTTTAAAAACACTTAATAAGTTTGTTTCTCTATTTATATTTCTCATTTCGACAATCACACTTACAGAATATCTCTTTAAATATCAGTCTGTAATCGATAATTTTTTTGTAACTGACCGAATCTCATCTATCTACCCCGGTAGAATGTCGCCTTCTACTGCCTTTTGCTTTTTTTTATTAAGTCTTTGTTTTTGGGGAATACATCAGACAAAGCAAAATGTTATTAAGGTAATTATTCAAGGCTTGCACTTGGTAAACATTTTATCACTTATCTCCATACTTTCATTCTTACTATTGATTCCAGTAAAAAGTAGGATGTTCTTTTTTAACAGTATGGCTTTGCACACTTCGGTGTTGTTTTTCGTGCTTTCTTTTACCTTGCTGCTTAAGTTCAATACCAAAGGTGTAATAGGTTTATTAATTGGAGAACATTCTGGTAACAAGCTCTTTAGAAGACTTTTACCTTTTATAATTTTTCTACCAATTGTCCAAAATTATATCCTTCTAGAACTATTAAGCAATAACTTAATTAGCTACGATTTTGGAGTGGTAATCTCTACCGCCTTGTTTCTAGTACTATGTATCGTCTACATTTCTACCATTGCAGTTGGGCTAAATAAATCTGACGAAAAGAAAACATCCTTAGAGAAATCTTTAACTGCTACCAATCAGGAGTTAATGCAATTTAAATATGCATTAGACGCAAGCTCTATTATAGCTTTTACCGATGAAAAAGGGATTATCAACTATGTGAATGATAAGTTTTGCGAAATATCGAAATTTAAAAAAGAAGAAATTCTAGGTAAAACACATTCAATCATTAACTCAGGTTATCATTCTAAAGACTTTTTTAGAGAACTGTGGAAAACCATAAAAGCGGGTAAAGTTTGGATTGGCGAGATTAAGAATAAAGCTAAAGATGGCACTTATTATTGGGTGCACACATCAATTATTCCTTTTACTGATGAACATGGGAAAATCTACAGATACTTAGCAATCAGGCAAGATATTACCCAGAGAAAAGCCATTGAAGAGATGTTGGCATCGCAGTATGTGAAGAAACTGGAACAAAAAAATAAAGAGCTGGAGCAGTTTGCTTACATCGCTTCGCACGATTTACAAGAGCCACTCAGAACCATTACCACTTTTGGCGAACTTTTATATAAAAAATACTATAACCAATTGGGGCCAGATGCAAATAAGTATCTAAGTTTTATTACTGAGTCTACAGGTAGAATGCGTGATTTGGTAAAAGCACTTCTCGATTACGCCAGAATTGGTGGCAACAAAGAAATGGAAGAAGTGGATTGTTTGAGCATTATCAAAAGCATTCAGCTCGATATGCTGCCTTACATCAATGAGACTCACACCACTTTTATAATAAATGAATTACCCAAAGTACTTGCTTATAAAACAGAGATTAGATTGTTGTTCCAAAACCTGTTTAGCAATGCCATTAAATTTAGAAAGCAAGACATCTCCCCTGTTATTCATATATCTTCTAGAAAAGTGGGGCATTACTGGGAGTTTGCGGTGGAAGATAATGGAATCGGAATAGATGAAAAATTTAACCAAAGAGTGTTCGAGATTTTTCAAAGGTTGCATAAGCGAAGTCAGTACGAAGGTACCGGAATCGGATTGACTCACTGCCATAAAATTGTGGAGTTACACGGTGGTTCCATTTGGCTAAAATCTAAAGTGGGTGAAGGCAGTACTTTCTATTTTACGCTTCCGATATTTAATGAAAAGGCGCTCCATTCTCCTTTTGCACCAGATAATATTAAGAATACGATTAAAGAGATTTGATGATCGACTCGAAGTAAGCAGGTGCATATAGTAGCCTACTTCCATACCAAGAAAACATTTCACCATCAACCAACAGAATCTTCGCATTAGGGCAGATTTCTTGAAACTCAGAGATATGTTTTTCTGCAAATGGAAATGGCTCAGAAGAAAGTAGTAAGTATTCTGGATTGAGATTTTGCAAGGTTTCTTTATCTACTTCTGGGTATCTATCTTGATCTGCCAAAACATTTTGGAAACCTGCAAAATTCATCATTTCATTAATAAATGTATCTCCTCCAATTGACATCATTGGTTTACTCCAGATAAAATAAGCGGCTGTTTTTTTGGATGAATTTTCAGCTACTTTGATTTTAGAAAGAGATGTAAAACCAGTTTTTATTTGCTGGATTATTTCAGCACCTCGCTCCTCTTTTCCAACCATAGTTGAAACAGTTTTAATCATCATCAAGGCTTCTTCCAGTGTTTGTATATCACTTGTCCAGACAGGATACTTATCTGAAAGTTGTTCAATCTGGCTTTTTTCGTTTTCTTCTTTATTAGCCAGAATTAGATTGGGTTGTAAGTCATCAATTTTTTCAAACTTTACTGCTTTTGTTCCTCCAACAACCGTTTTTTGTTTGCGCCAGTTTTCTGGTTTTATACAAAACTTGGTTACTCCTACTACTTCGCTATCTAAGCCTAAATCATAAAGTAGTTCTGTTTGCGATGGTACCAGAGAAACTATTCTTAATTTATCCGGACTTGGTGTATTAATTATTTTACCCAATTGATCTAAAACCTCCATTTGCCTTCAATCTTTATTTCGCATCAAACTTAATAATCTTAAGCTGATGATTGAAGGAAACTGATGTTTGATTAGCAAAGAATAGATCAACATTAATCTAGTAAGAATGCACCTTTGCAAATTCAATTTGGAGAATGCAAACCCATTTTATTTCCTTCTGAATCTAAGAACAAAGCAAAGTATCCGCTGTCATCTGCATGAGCAGTTTTGGGAACAATAATCTTACCTCCACTTTTCTCCACTTTATCTAATATGAGTTGAAGGTTATCTCCTCCATTGAGGTAAATAGTTACACCTTCTGCCGAAGGTTGGTAGCCCTCTCCCTTCATAATTACAGCAGTCACCATTTGATCTTCGTATGGCAATAAGCCCATCTCCATGCCGGGAATACCCATATCAGACATATCCAATTTCTCTATTTTTACATCTAAAATAGTCTGATAAAACGCTACTGCGCGAGAAAGGTCTGTTGCTGGAATTTCAAAAATTGAAACATAAGTATTCATGGCTTTTACATTTTGGTTTTCTAGTTGAGGCTTCTTGATGTTTTCACAGGCAGCAAAGCCCAAGGCTAATATTATTAGATTGAGTATTGTTCTCTTCATGATGTTCAATTAAAGTGTTAGAGCAATACTACACTGCCAATAAGAGAGGAAATTGTAAAAATGCGACAGGCTTAATCTATTTGTAGAAAATGGAAGAGAGTTTCATGTTTTCACTGCCTAAAAACTCTTTGGGGCTAATGCCAGTGAACTCTTTAAAATCTTTGATAAAGTGTGCTTGGTCGTAGTATTCGCTTTCATAAGCAATGTTGGTCAAGCTCGAATCTTCTTCATTCAGTAGCATTTTTAAAGCACTTTGCAAGCGAATAACTTTCCCTAGTTGTTTGGGACTTATACCTATTTGCTTTACAAACTTTCTTTCCAACTGACGTCTTTTAGACAAATCTGCTTTCAATATATCACTGATAGAAGTTTTCCCCTTAGTTGATAAAAGCGCATCTAAGGTTAGCTTAACTATTTGGTCTACAGTAGTTTGTTCGCTGAGTTTTTGGAGAAGAAAATTTTCGATAATCTCGATTCTTTGAGCTGTACTGCTCGCTTGAATTATAGATTTTTCTAGCTGTTCGGAAATATTAGTTCCAAACAAAACACTTATAGGAGTCTCTTTATTTGCTAAACTTTTGATGGGCACTTTTACAAAATTGGCAAACCCGTAGGGATAAAAACGAATGGCAAAGGTGTTTACATAACCTGTTGGCTCGATGTAAAATGGCTCGATGGTTTGGCCAAGTACCATAGCACGAGGTTGCAATATAAATTCATCTTCCGAAGTATATCGCTTTATATCATCACCCAAAATAAAAGCCATTTCAATGGTGCCATCTGGCACAATTCGCTGCCTTTGTACATCTGGATCAGCAGGTACTTCTAACGTCCAATAACAACTAATGAGCGATTGTAAATCTGCCTGTGGTTGAAATGTTTGATAATCCATTACCTAGTTTAATCTTAGATGATGTACAGTTCTTTTGGTAGATGGAAAATACAAAAATCTAAGCAATTTCTGCGAAAGCTCTTACAGGGAAAGTGCCCATTCCTTTAATTTTTGGAGGTACTGCCGTAAAAGTAAAATGATTTTTAGGCAATTTGTCCAAATTGGTAAGATGCTCTACAATTAATATTTCTTCGGCAAGTAAAACGGTGTGAACCGGTCGGCCTTTACCTCTGGTATCATCAATATTATGAGAATCTATACCTACCAAAGTAACACCTTGTTCTTTGAGATATTTGGCACTTTCTTCGGTTACATACGGATGGTTTTCGAAGTATTTATCTGTTTTCCAGTTTTTGCTCCAACCGGTATGTATCAAGACCGCTTTACCAGACAAGTCTAGTTTTTCGAAATATTTCTTTTCTATAGCCAGACCAAGTTCTTTATAGTTAAAGGATATTTTTATAGCAGGAAGCCCCACAAATTTGTCTAGAAGAACCTCGCTTAAGTCTTTTCCATCTTCGTAGCGATGGAAGGGACAGTCGATGTAAGTACCGGTATTGCTCACCATTTCAATTTTACCAATCTGAAATTCTGTGCCCGGTTCATACAATTCTCTTGAAGTTCTTCTTGAGATGTAATCGCAAACTATTGGTGCGGGTAAACCTTTGTAGGTTACCAATCCATCTTCTATTGTGTGGCTTAAATCTATCCTTTTCATCGTCTATAAATAGCAATTCTGTCTATGGTTGCTTCTGGTCTTTGAACTTCAATAAACTCATCAACTGGTGAGTCGTGGTTATACACACCAACTCTTGTTGAATCTGTAGTAAAAAAATTAGCTGAGTAACGGAGTGAATCAATCAGAATAGATTCATACCTATCATCTAATACATCAATTTCTAGTGGTTGATTGGGGTAACGCTCCATAAACTTTTTAAGCGACATACCAACATGCACGTTGCTGTCGATTAATATTTCTGGCGATAAAATCGTAATGCCATTAATGGTATCAACTCCATCCATCGTCCAAACAAAGAATAACCTTTGTCCTTCATTTTCTACAACTATTCCATCAGACTCTCCATCAATGCCATATTCATACACTGGTTCAGAGACAAACTCTGCTTTTTTGTATACATCTTTCAGTTGTTGTAGACTCATACCAATAAAAGCTTTGTCTATCATTAACTGTCCGTTGTCTGCAAATACCTTTTTCTTTACATCTGGTTGAGAAGAAGATTCGGACTCATTATCTTCTTCCAAATTACACGAAAATAATATAAAAGCGATTGATAAAAAGTAAAAATATTTCATGCTAAAAATAAGCTTTTTAGTTTAAATAATTAACTGTAGTACAATGTTATTGGATAGTTCTTACTTTGAGCTCTTTGGAACAAAATTGAGCAAATGGCAGATCAAAAATTAGAGATACACAAAAAATATTTTTTGATTGAAGTGCATCCATTCTTGATAAAAAAGAAATAAAGAAGCCCAGAAATTTCCAGACTTCTTTATCTTGTATTGGATAATATATTTGAATAATAGCTTTAAAAAAAGCTGCTATAATCAATTCAGTTTTGCGAGTTACTAATTGGATTCTCATTACTCTTGATATTAATCTTAGAGATTTAGTCGCAAAACTACCTTTTTTTATCAAAGTTCTAAGCGACTAGATAGTTAAATTAATACCAGCAATAATCTGTCTAAACCCACCAGGAAAAATACCTGATGTAGCTCGGTTTAATCGAGATGCCCGATAAACATTATTTGTAAGATTCTTCGCATTGATAAATACATTTAAATTGGTTTTACCTTTTAAGATGATATCGTAATTGGCAAAAGCATCCATAATGAAATAAGACGGTATTTTACCAATAGCGCCATCAGCAGATTCATTTCTAAAATTATGAAACTCCGAAAACTGCTCGCCTACATATTGTGCACTTAAGCCCAGTGAAAGTCGCTTGTAATCGTAATTGAAACCGGTGTTAAAATTGACTTTCGGAGAATAAGGTGCATCAGCATTGTCAATTCCATTTTCGCCAAATTGCAAAGTAGCACTGGTAATAGATTGGAAGTCTTCTGTTGTTAAAGACTCAGACGTTAAAAGCGCTTCTCCCCCATTTCCATCTGAAACATAAATCTCGTAAGCATTTCGATTTGCATTTACCTTGTTTATAAATTCACTGATAGTCGCATCATTATGCGTAACCTGACTGAACAAATCTTTGTCGGTGAGTTTACCGCTAATAATATCTGACTTTAACAAAGTAACATTGCCATACCAACGCAGAGCCTGATCGCCAGTCTCAAACAAACTGACATTTAAGCCAGCTTCTATGCCTTGTATGTGAAATTTACCCAACTCTGAAAATACTTCGTTTCTCCCACCAGCATAAAAGTTTCTGATGGTATTATTGAAATATGTAAGCTGACCGTCTATGCGATCTTTGAGCAAAATACCACGCCAGCCAATTTCTGTATTGATACTCAACTCAGGTTGAATGTTGATGCTTTCACCTGCCAATGGATTTGTGACCACACCATCTTGCTCAACCAAAAAGCCAAATACTTTAGACGGTGCGATAAAACCTTGATAGATACTTCCGAAAATTTCACCACTTGGTATTTCGTAATCTAGCGTGATACCCGGCATTAATACATCGTAGACATTATACTCTCTGCCATCTTCTAAACCTGTAATGTCTGGATCGTACCTTAAGCTGAGCATATTTTGTCGATACATATCGATGTGCTCAAACCTTACAATTGGTGTAATACCAAATTTGTTTAGGTTAAACTCATTGCGGATGTAACCTGAAGCAGACCAGAGATAATATTTTAAATCTGCGGTGGTGTATCCACTTCTTGCCCAGCGAGAACTATCTGCCGCAAGTGATCGGTCTTTGTAACTTTCTTGATGGAGTTTAAAACCAACTTCCAACTCATGCGGCTGATCGGTATTGCCCCAACTCATATTAAAGGTTTCTTTAATACCAGAAACCGTAAATGCCCAGCGGCTATCAGTAGTACTTTCTCTGCCATTGGTGATTTTTCCAACGCGTACATAATCATCTTCGCTAAAGCTTAAACCTCGCAAGTAGCTATATCGATCGTTAAAAATCTGATCGCCTACATAAGACTCAACCTCAGAAGCTTTCACTTTGGTGGTTACTTGTTTCCACCAGTCGCGCTCGAAGTCGGAAGCATAGATTTTCGATGTTAAACTGATATTACTAGTCGGTAACCATTTGTGGATAATGTCTACTCCATACCTGCGCATGGTAAACCTATCTGCATCAAATGGATTTTGAGTTGGATCATTTTCGAAAGTAAAAGGGGTTTGAGAACTCAAAGATGCTTGGTTGTCTTCAAACTGGCCGCTTACCTTAAAATACAATGACTGATCATCTGAAAGCTTAGCAAATATCTTGGCATTCAGATTCAATACTTCCACCGAAGAATTATCAGTAAAACCATCAAACTTTTTGTAAACGCCTTCTACCAAAGCACCCAAGTTGTTCCATGTACCACCATAAGACAACAATGCGGTTTTGTAATTACGCTGCCCTCCTATCAACTTCATTCTGAGTTCAGTTTTTTGAGGAGGCAAAGCAGTAATGTAATTCACCGCACCATACATATTGTTGGGTCCATAGCGCAACATATCAGCCCCTTGATACACCTCAATGGCTTTTATGCGGTCACTCACCGGATTGTAATAAGCTCCAGGAGCTACATAAGGAGCCGGGGCAGAAGGAGAGCCATCTTCCATGAGCAATACCTTCTTCGATCGACGACCCCAAGAGCCACGCATGCTAATATTCGGTCGGTTAGAAAGCCCCATATCGCCCACTATATTTAAACCGGGAACCGTTCTTAGCACTTCTTCGGTACTGAGCGGATTGATATTTTTAATGGCTTTTGGACTGATGCGGTAATTGGCACCTTTAAAATCGTCGCGATAATTTTGCAGAGAAGCACTCACGATAATCTCATTTAAGCTAGTTCTACTAACGGGCATAGCAATTTCACCCACATTCGGATTGTCCGTATGTAGTTCAATTTCTACTCTTTCGTAGCCTAAATAAGAAACTGTAAGTGTATAATCTCCTTCAGTGAGTATCAGGTTAAAGTAACCATTGTTGTCGGTAAGGGTACCGATACCGTCTTCAATGAAAACTTGCGCACCAACTAGTGGAGCCTGTTTTTCATTATCTATTACTTTACCTGTTACATTGATTTTATCCTGGGCAAATAAGTTTGACGTAAACAATATCAGGAGGATCGCCTCCCAAAAGATTAATTTCATTGTTTGTAAAATTTTTCATATCTAAAATATTTGCGCCTGTAAATTTGAAAGTATCATTTTTAAAATTGATCCGCAAGAAAAATGGATTTTTTTCAGTAAACAGGTTGTCAGGGAACAGTTAGCAGTTATCAGTGATCGGTTAACAGTTTTCAGGGAACAGATTACAGAGAGTAGTTTTCAGGGAACAGGTATCAGTTGACAGTTAGCAGTGAGCAGTGAGCAGTGAGCAGTGAGCAGTCTACATTGATTAGTTTTAATGGCAAAATTTATAGGTATTTTAGGGATTGCTTTTTGTAAAAGCTAATGAAATATTGTTATAATTGAGAAATACTTCATTAGAAGAAATGATGAAATTTACTCAATTAAACTACCAGCACTATACTATTACATGAAGCAAAAAAACTTTAAAAAAAAACTTCTGTTTCCATTTCTCATCATAGTTGGATTTGTCTTTCCATTTGTTCCATACTTAGCAATAATTGAAGTATTTTTCTTATTAATCCCTTTTGCAATCATATTTGCATTCTCCTCATTATATCTACTTTACTGCCTAATTAAAACCAATAAAGATGTAAAAAAAGCATCTTTTCTATTTTCAATTTTACCAGTCTTTTTACTCTCGCAATATGTATCTACTTTTTTTGTGCAAAAGGTGCAAAGGTTACGTAGTGAAAGTATAATAGAAAAAATTGAACTAGTTGATGCTAATGTTGAACTACCTGAAAAATACCCATCAACTTTAGGAATTAATTATGCTCGCTTTGATGATTATTTTACCATTAGTTACTCTTGTGGATTTTTAGTTACTGAAAAATATAATTCTAAGGAAAAACATTGGGAACGCTTAGGTTGGAATGATTAAGCTGCAAGATTTAAAAAAAAGCAAATGGACATTTGGAAACATAGTTTATTATCGGAATACAAGTTTGGGGGGAAGGCAGAAGACTATTATGAAATCCATAAGTTTATGGATTCTTCCAAATTGTATTATTTCCATGCTAAGCACAGAATGTTGTTGCATAACACCTATGGAATTGAGCTGTGCATTCGGCTTTTTGGCGACTACATCAAAAACAGCGATGCTGAAACAATCTTAGTTAGAGACATTGCTGCTGAACACTGCAAAGAAGATTTAAGTGGCATGGTTCCCACACTCAATGATTGGCTTGTTAAAAATGAACATCTTGAAACACTGCTAGAAGTAGTACCCGAAATTAAAGATGAAAAACTGCGCGAGTTTATTTATTTGCCTCTTATGCTTTCTAACAACAAAGCTAGTTTACTCATTACTTGCAGCGATTTTGGTGTGCAGTTAGCCAAACAGTTTTTAGGTTTAGATCAGGCAATTGCATTGAGCCAGTTAATCCCGGCATCTCAAAATATAAAGTCTATACTAAAGGCATTTAAATTCCATGCAAAGTGGCAATTTTCACCTAAAATGGACGAGTTAGAAAAAATTAA
>PBYL01000125.1 GCA_002729595.1 Thalassovita sp.
AGCAATCAGATTATTACACAGTTCAAAAAGGCGATACGCTTTATGCCATAGCGCAAAAGTTCAATACAACTCCTCAGTATATTTTACAATTAAATAACCTGAGTACACAAAGTCGCTTATACATTGGGCAAGAATTAAAAATAAGAGAAACTACTCAAGTTACAGAAGCAGCACCTACTGTAAATACACAAACAGAGCTTAGTAGTGATGTTTATACTGTACAGAGAGGAGATTCTTTATATGCAATAGCGCAAAAGTATGGAACTACTCCACAAAAGATTTTGGAGTTAAATGGTCTTGCTGCTAATGCAACGATATATGTAGGTCAGATGCTTAGGGTAAAAGAAGCTACAACTGCGGCACCTGCAACCAATTCTAATTTTCAGACTTATACAGTACAATCGGGAGATTGGTTGGCAAAAATTGCTGATCGTTTTGGGATTACTCCTGATGAAATTGTACGCTTAAATAATATTACTGGTGGAGCATTGTATGTAGGGCAGCAATTGCTCATTCCTGCTAAGCAAACAGCTTCTGTTCCATCGTATCAAAGTAGTAAAGCTACTAGTATTGAAAAAGCCAGAAGCGTTTTCCAACTACAAGAAGTAAATGGGATTGATATTTTCGGAACAGGTTTACAATCATCTGTAGGGAAAGTTTACAATAACCTACCATCAGACCTAGAAAAGGTTCAAAACAGACTTATTCAATTGGGCTTGTTAACTCCAAATCACGGAGAGTCTGCGAATGTTTTAAAATCTAGGTTAGGTAGCTCGCCAATTGGGCAGGGGAGTATTCCAAAAACTGTGGCTGCCTTAGTAAGCTTTCAGTCTAAGTATAATGTGAGCTACTGGACTAAAAATGCCAAGCATACACAAATGCTAGGCACAAGTTCTTACACAAGTGGAGTAGTAGCGCCAAACGATGTTACTTATAAAGTTTTAAGAGAGTATACAGATTATACTTTGGTAGTTCCACATCCAACTCAATCTGGCCGATATATCACTTCTCAGTTTAACAACTTTGTAAGAAGTAGTTATAATGAATATTATAATGGAGTTGGTTTTAGAGGAAATTTTATGCCTGAAATTCCAGTGTCTGTTTTTGAAAGTTTAGGACTTGATGAAAACATGGCTTTGGGCTTAAAATATGTTTCTCATCACGAAGGAAACTTCGATGCAATAAATACATACGATAAAGCAAATTTCTCTTGGGGATTCATTCAGTTTGCAGGTAAAGGTGGAAATACCAATGGTTCGCTTTCTGCCGTAATTGCTACCATGAAAAATAATCAGCCACAATTATTTGCTGAGTTTTTTGAGAAGGTGGGAATCGATGTAGATATCATTACAAGAAATGGAGAAATCCACGATGGTAATTTGAAAGTTTATGATTTGCATGCGGTTACTGGCAAACACGAGACAGAAGGCTTAGATGCGGAAATTGCTTTAAAATCTGATAAGCAATTGTACGGAGCCTTTATTAGAGCAGCGTATCATCCTCAATTATATACAGCACAGTTAGAAAGAGCGGTAATCGGTTATGTAAGACCGGCATTAAGTATTACTACAGATATAAATACTGGTGGTTTAAATTTGAGTGGCATTGCGCTTAATAGAATTGTAAGTTCACCAATGGGAAGTGCCTTAATGGTAGACCTTACGGTTAACCAGTGGATTAATAAAACCAAAGAAGTATTTAAATCTGCTATTGAGAAAGTAGCGGCAAGAAGAGGAGTAAATACTGCATCTGGTTTACAACAATTAGATGAGCGAGAAATCTTACAGCAAATCATTGCAGATGCAGGTTCAGATGCTAGAATTAAAACGCGTACAACCAGTATTCTTAACAGTACACTTAGTCCACAAAAGCCAAGTTTTGTAGCGCCACTTGTTTAATTTTGTTAACCTGTACCTTGTTTTTATATACCTATAAGTGCTTTGGCAGTTATCTTGTAAACACTTATGCATGGAAGCAACAGATACAGTTTTTACTACCGGAATTATCGACAAGCAAGTATACAACAGATTAATTGTTTTTGATGACCCCATCTTTTTGCAAGAAATAACTCATGTTTTTACCAATCAAAGTATAGTTTATCTAGATCAGCTTGATCTTGCTTTTAGTAAAAAAGATTTTATAGAGATAAGAAAAATTCTTCACAACTTGCAAAGTAGTTGTGGTACTGTAGGTGCTTCTAAAATGGTGAGCTCTATCTTAAAAATAAGAGCTTTGGCAAAAGCAGAAGAAGTAAAAAATATGGCGGTTTTTATTAAGCAATTGAAAAGCAATTACAACGAAACCACTGAGGCTTTAAATCATTTGAAGTCAGTTTTGAAATAGTTCTGCCGCATTATAAAAGTGGATATTCCCTTTAGAAAAAATCAACAATTTATTATTTGAAGAATTGTAAAGCAGGTGCTCAACAGGCATTTGAATTTTTACAGTTTTTTTTGTTTTGAGTGAGTTGATGTTTATTTGAATAAACTCATCTTTCGTTGCCATCCAGATTAAATTATCAGAAACATATTCGGCAATACAGCCTTTAGGCTTTTCAAAAAGGTTAATTTCATTTCCTGCTTGATCTAACCAATGAATAGATTCATTGGTTGAAACAGCTAAGTAATGATTTGCCTCTTTTATGTAATTTGGATATTCTGTTTTGCTAAGATGTTGTTTGATAGAAAAGTTTATAATCTTTTGATGCTGAAGTAAAGAATATCTGTACACTTCATTAATTCCTTCCTCTAAAAGCCATAAGTCTCCATTTCTAGAAGGCGAGGCACAGCTAATATTTTCAAATCCGATTTGGTAAAGATCGATCGATGATAATTTGGAATAGTATCTATCAGTAAAAAGTATTTCCTGAAAATCTCGAAAAAAGAAGAAGAGTTTAAATGGATTGCTGACATCTAAATAGCTTGCTAGATTTCTATTTTCAGGGATGAATGATCTTACAAAATTTCCATCAGGAGAATATTCGGCGATTTCTTGGTTTGCTTTTACTATGTGGATATTGTCCCGACTATCTAGTGCAACTGTTTCAATGTTCTTTACATCAATATTTTTTACTGTTTGTGCATAAGTCGATATAGTAATAAAAAACAGATAGGTAGTAAAAGTAAATCGAAAAAAATACATCAAGAAACTAAGTTATTAAGCCATTTTCCAGAATTAACCCTATACATAGACCAAAGCATTTTTACAGTTTCTTCAGCTACAAGCATACTCAAAACCAAAATAAGTGGCCATTCCATTACAAAAGCAGAAATAAAAGCCAAAGGAACACCAACACCCCACATCGAAACCAAGTCAATTAAAAAAATGTATTTGGTGTCGCCTCCACTTCTTAAAATACCAAACATCGTAGTCATATTAAAAAGTTTTAAGCACATCATACCGCCTAATAATAGAATGATTTGTCTGCTAAGCGCCAAGGCTTCAGTAGAAATATTGTCAAAAAATAATACAGCCAAAGGGTAACAAGAGATGAGGATGATTCCTGCTGCAATACCTCCTAACGGAATGAGTAACATGAACATTTTAGCAGTTTTAAATGCTTCTTCGGGTTTGCCTGCACCAAGTTGGTTACCAAGAATGATCGTACATGCTGCTCCAAAACCTACAAAAAATTGAATGAAAATTCCTTCTAACGGTTCGAGCATACTCATGGCTGCAAGCTCATTAGCACCTATGTAACCGTAGATGATATAATAAGCAAAAACTCCCATAGACCACGAAAGCTCACTCATTACAATTGGAGATGATGTTTTTAGTAAAAGTTTAATCTTCTTTTTTACAAAGCTTTCTTTAAAGTAATAAAGATGATTTACTATAAGGGGGTATTTTTTGTAATGGATGATTAATAGCAGAATTCCTAACTCTAAGCATTTAGAAAGTACAGTGGCAATTGCTGCACCTTGAACTCCCATAGTAGAAAATCCAAAATGACCGAAAATTAACAGATAGTTTAAAAAGGTATTTAAAATAATACCAATCAAACCGGCGATCATTGGTAATATGGAATGATGTATACTCCTCAACATTGCTCCATAAACTAATACGATACCAGTTAGCATATGAAAAAAGCAAGAAGTCTTGATATAGATTTTACCTTCTGCAATTATTGCTGGATTGTCTGATAACAAATGCATAATTTCTTCTGAAAAGAAATAGGCGAGACTTGTTAGCGGAATTGTAAATAAAAGAGAAACGGTTAATGTGATGAGTAATACGGATATGTATTGGCTTTTATCTTTTTTGCCAAAGTATTGTGCTGCTAAAATTCCTGCGCCACTTGCCAGTCCGCTCAATATATGCATACTTACAAAGAAAGATTTGCTTACCAAGCCAACAGCCGCTAATTGAATTGTTCCTAATTGCCCAACCATTGCCACATCAACCAAACTGAATGAAGCTGTAAGCATTTGCTGTAGAGAGATAGGTAATGCTAAATGTAACAGCTTTTGGAGAAATGCTTTATCTAACCGGTTGTTTATCTGTTTTAAATATGTAATCATTAAAAAATAAAAAATGCCTGCAAAAGAAATCAATTTTTGCAGGCATAAAAAACAGTATGTAATGTATAATGATATTAAAAACAGCAATTTGTTTTTAAATGCTTTATTCAGCAGCTTGGCTATCAGTATCTAAGTGCATTAATTCGTACTCGTATTGTGCAACTGTACCGAAAGGTCCTTTAATTGATTTTGCAAAAGCTTCTTTCGCTTTGTCAAAATTGTTTTGAGTGCGGAACATCACACCAGCAGCAAAATTATATTTTACCATTTCTAAAGGAGTAATGTTGGCATCCAATATTAGTTTTTCAAGAATAACTAAACCATCAGCAGTTTTGCCAATTTTATGCAAAGCCATACTTTTCATTAATAGAATATTTCTGGCATTTAAAGCTTTTGAAAGACATTCATCAGCCACTTTAATAGACTCTTCGTATTTTTTAGAACTTAAAAGAAGTTCGATTACAGTTTCATAAAGTTTTACGGCCAGCTTCGCATCTTCTTCACCTTCAATAGCTTTTTTGTAATAATCAATCGCTTTTTGAGGGTGGTTTTCTGCTTTAATAGCTATTTCTGCAAGTAGTTGATTTGTAGGGGGATGTTCTCCATCTATTTTTAAAGCTTCTTTAAGCATTTCATCTGCTTTGCTCAAATCATAAATTTGAGAGTAGCAAGAGCCAAGATTGTAGAAATAATCAGGAGTAAGCTTTGCGATTAACGCCTTAAACGGACCAAAGTCTGCTTTTAAGAAAGCTTGTTCCTTTTTATCATACTGCTTCAGATTATGGTATGCATATCCAAGTTCGTAGTAAAACTTTGCATAAACTTTAGGATCTTCAGAAGAAATCGTGCTTGTAGCAGATTCCATGCTTTTCTTAGCATCCTCGTAATTTCCTAAAGCATTATTTACCTGAGCAGAATAGTATAAGGTTTCAAGATCAGTTTTATCAAGTGCTAATGACTTATCAGTATATTCTTTAGCTTTCTCGAATTGCTTTTTCTTGATGTAGTAGCCTGCTATTTTGAGAAGAGTAATTTGTTTATCTTTTGGTTCTTCTTCTGCCTCTGCCAATCTCTCCAAAGTACTAATTACTTTTTCGCTATTTTCAGCCTGACTGTACATTTTAACAAGCAAGTTGTAGGCTGCTACATTCTTTTTGTCTAGTTCAACAGTTCTTTCAACCACCTCAATGGCTTTTACCATATTCTTTTGAGCATAATAGGAAAGTCCTTTTGCAAAATGAACTCTTGAAATAGTGTCACTAATTGCCAGTGCATAATCATATTCGAGTAAAGCTTTATCATATTGTCTGGCTTTTCTCATCATTTCACCTTTTTTATAAAACTCTTCGATTGCATCGGCTTTTGTAGCCTGATGCTCTTCTTGAGCATATAGGTGAATAACCTGACATAGTAATAACATTAAAAGAAATAAATAAGATTTCATGGTAAAGTTTTTACTGAGTATATAGACTGTTAATGGTTGTAAACTTTGAAAAGGTTTATGTAATAATGTTGGAAGGCTATTTTTATGATGTAATCGAGTCTTTTTTTATCTACTTTAATTCTAAAAAGGTAGAAAAAGAGAAGGCTTAATTGTTTTGGTTAGTATAAAATGAAAAATTACTTGCCGATTTATAAGTAAGAATACTTGTAGGAATTACACTTTTAAGATTTTATTATAAAAAGATAGGCGTGTTAATGGGGTAAATATTGCTGTTTATACAGTAAAACATGCTTTTTTTCTACAGTTAAAACGATTAAGTAGTTGTTTAGCAGTCTAATAACAACATTAGGGCGGTAAAAAACGTCTCTTGGCGAATACATAAATTCATCAGCACAAATTAGTACCTCTAATGATTAAATTTGTATTGGAGCATATTGTGAAAATACAATTGCAAAATTCATTATAATACTTGGTTGATGAAATTAAATACTAAAACAATCTCAATTGGTCTGATTGTAATTATTGTTGCAACATTAGTTATTGCAAAGATGGATTTTACACAGGCTGACGACGGTCAATCTGTTACCACTTCTGGCAAAGAAAACAAGGGTATATTTGTAAGGGCAATGGAGGTGAAAAAAGAAACCATTGAAGAAAGACTTGTTTCTAAAGGTTCTATTATTCCTAATGAGGAAGTAATGATTACCAGTGAATCTTCAGGAAAAGTAACATCCATTTCTTTTAACGAAGGTGATATTGTTAAAAAAGGGCAGATACTAGTTACACTTGATGATAGAGAACTTACTTCAGAATTAGAGAAATTTGAGCATGAGCGTGATTTCTTGCAGAAAAAATCTGAGCGTGAGAAAAAACTGAATGAGAGAGGAGGGATAAGTGATGAGCAATACGAAGAGACTATTAGAGATCTACAAACCACCATTTCAGAAATTGATCTGATAAATACGCAAATCGACAAGAAAAAAATAAGAGCTCCATTTTCTGGTAAAATCGGTTTAAGATACATAAGCGAGGGAAGTTACATTACTCCTTCAGATGTAATTGCAGGTTTAGTTGATGCAAGCACCATTAAGATAGATTTTACTTTGCCAGAGAAATACATGGCAAAAATTAAAACAGGTGAAGAAATTCATTTTAGTGTAGATGGAACTGATGAAGATTTTTTAGGTAAAGTTTATGCTATTGAACCAAAAATTGATGTATCTACCAGAACCATTTCTTTAAGAGCAAAAGCGCAAAACACGAATGGAAAAATTCTTCCGGGTGCATTTGCCAATATCACAATTATACTTAATCGTATTGAAAATGCTTTGTGTGTCCCTACAGAAGCTGTAATTCCTGAAATGAATACCAAAAGAGTATTCTTGTCTAGAAATGGAAAAGCAGAGGCGATCGAAGTAGAAACAGGATTACGCTTACCTGAAAAAATTCAAATTGTAAATGGATTAAATGCAGGTGACTCTGTAGTGATTTCTGGTATTTTACAAATCAGAAATGGATCAAGCCTGAATGTTTTACCAGAGTAAAACACCCTACTATTTTTTCTGAATAGCCTTAAAATTTAATATATGAGCTTATCATCAGTCAGCATATCCAGACCAGTATTTACCATAGTACTTTCAATAGTAATTATCATATTTGGTTTTATTGGTTTTAATCTTTTGGGTATTAGAGAATACCCAAGTGTAGACCCACCAATTATTACAGTTTCGGCTTCTTATACTGGTGCCAACGCAGATATTATTGAATCTCAAATTACCGAACCATTAGAAGAAGCAATTAATGGAATTGCCGGTATTAGAACAATTACTTCTGTAAGTAAAGATGGAGCAAGTACAATTACAGTAGAATTTGAGCTTGATGTTGATCTTGAAACCGCGGCAAATGATGTAAGAGATAAAGTTTCGGGAGCTGTAAGAAACTTGCCAGCAGATATGGATGCACCATCTGTGAGAAAAGCAGATGCAGATGCGAGCCCGATCATGTTTATTACCATTCAGTCTGATGAGAGAAGTTTGTTGGAAATATCTGACATTGGGGTAAATATCTTTAAAGAAAGATTGCAGACTGTACCGGGTATTAGTTCTATTTCGGTGTATGGTGAAAGAGAATACTCAATGCGTTTGTGGTTGGATCCAGCTAGACTTTCTGCTTATGGTATTACGCCGCTAGATATTAAAAATGCATTAGATAAAGAAAACGTGGAGTTGCCATCTGGTTTTGTGGAAGGAACTAACACAGAATTAAGTATAAGAACACTTGGTCGTCTTAATACACCAGAAGAGTATAATAATCTTGTAATTAAAGAAGAGTCGAGCAGAGTAATTCGATTTAGAGATATTGGCCGTGCAGAATTAGGTGCTCTTAACGAAAAAACACTATTAAGATATAATGGAGAGCCAATGGTAGTGAATGCCATTACTCCTCAACCTGGTTCAAACCATATCGAAATTGCAGATGGTATTTATGCAAGATTAGAGCAAATCTCTAAAGATTTGCCAGCAGATGTTCACTGGGATATTAGCTTTGATGCAACTAGATATATTAGAGAATCGATTTTAGAAGTGCAGCAAACAATTGGTTTGGCATTTATACTAGTTGTATTAATCATTTTTCTTTTCTTAAGAGATTGGAGAACTACCATTATTCCAGTGTTAGTAATTCCTATTTCACTAACAGGTACTTTCTTTATACTTTATATTTTAGGTTACTCTATTAATGTATTAACCTTATTAGGAGTTGTACTTGCTATTGGTTTAGTGGTTGATGATGCCATTGTGGTGGTTGAAAA
>PBYL01000126.1 GCA_002729595.1 Thalassovita sp.
AAGATGGCAAAGGTGATATTGTAAAAGAATTGGCAGAAGCTTGCAAAGAATATGGTTTAAAGCTGGGTGTTTATCTTTCACCTTGGGATAGAAATTATGCAGAATACGGCAGACCAGAATATATTACCTATTTCCGTAACCAGTTAACAGAGCTTTTAACCAACTATGGAGAAATTTTCGAAGTTTGGTTCGATGGTGCAAATGGTGGTGATGGATATTATGGTGGAGCTAATGAGACTCGTAAAATTGATCGAACAACTTATTACGATTGGTCTAATACTTACAAACTCGTTCGTAAGCTTCAACCAAAAATAGTAATCTGGAATGATGGTGGTGACAGAGCTGATCTACGTTGGGTAGGTACAGAAGGTGGTTACGTGGGTAAAACCAACTGGAGTTTATTAAATGCTACTGGAGATGTGCCAATCGATATGTTGCATCATGGCTTAGAAAATGGAGATTCTTGGGTACCGGGTGAGGTAAATACTTCGATTAGACCAGAATGGTTTTATCACCCAAGTGAAGATAGCAAAGTAAAAACTTTGCCTCAGCTAATGGATTTGTACTATCATTCAATTGGTCGTAATGGTACTTTGTTGCTCAACTTTCCGATTATGCCCAATGGCTTAATTCACGAAAAGGATGAAAAGGCAGTGTTAGAATTTGCTTATGCAGTTAAGGAAGCTTTTTCAGACGATTTAGCCAAAGATGCTAAGGTAGAATCTTCTAATGTTAGAGGAAAGAGCAAGAAGTTTGCAGCAAGCAAAGCAATTGATGGCAAGAAAGATACTTATTGGGCTACCGACGATGATGTTACAAATGCATCTATCACTTTTAGCTTTAATAAACCAACTAAGTTTAATAGATTTCTAGCGCAAGAGTATATTCAACTCGGGCAAAGAGTAAAATCATTTACTGTAGAAGCATTTGTAGATGGCAAATGGGAAGAATTGGCTAAAGAAACAACCATTGGTTATAAGAGAATTTTGCGTTTCCCAACGGTAGAGGCTACTAAAATGAGATTTACCATTACAGATGCAAAGAGTTGCCCGCTTATATCTAATATCGGTATATTTAATGCTCCTCAAATATTGGTTCCGCCAACGGTAATCCGTGAACAGTCTGGCGATGTAAAAATAATTCCTGCAGATGCAGAATCTCAGGTGTATTATACTTTAGATGGAAGCGAGCCAACAGCAAACGCTAAAAAGTATGAGGGATTAATTAAAACAGGAAGTGGCAAGGTGGAAGTAAAAGCGATTGCATACAATCCAGCTACATCAAAAAGTAGTGCTGTAACCGAAGAAAGTTTTGATATTGCCAAGCAGAGCTGGAAAGTAATTGGTATTGAAGATGAGAAAGTGAATCAGGTTTTAGATGGCAATACTCATTCAGCTTGGTATCAAGATAAAAAAGTGGAGATGCCAGTAGATTTAGTGATTGATTTGGGTAAAGAAGAAACTTTAAAGGGATTTAAATATTTACCAGATCAAGGTGATTGGGCAAATGGAATTATAACCAATTATCAATTCTATATTTCAACAGATAATCAAAATTGGGATTTAGTTTCTGAAGGTGAATTCTCAAACATCAAAAACAATCCTTTATGGCAGACTAAAACTTTTAAATCTGCAAAAGCCCGCTACATTAAACTTCGTGCACTTAAAAACACAAAAGAAAACAATGCAGTTGGTTATGCAGAAATAGATGTGATCACAGAATAGAATATAAAAAATGTGGTACTCCCATTTCTTACATAAAGATTTGGGAGTATTTTTTTGCAGTAAAATGAGTTAATTACACTCAACAAATATGCTTAGAATGCTAAAGGCTTTATTTATCAAATACAATTTTACTCTCTATACTTCAGTGGTTATAGTAATATTTTTAGCCAGTTGCCAAGTGAAAAATCATGCTAGATATATAGGGAAATATCAGTATGATCAAGATGCAAACTTGACAGTTAAAGAAGATAGCACATTTGAATTTTCATATAAAGGACACATGATTTCGGGTAGCTCTTATGGTAGCTGGAAGGTGATAAATGAGAATCAATTAGAATTTACGAGTGCTTATTACGATAGCATTTTTATTACTGAAAGTATTGATACTGTATCAAATCGCATAAAATTTTTTTCTAAAAATATATCAGATTTATCGCCCTCAAAAGATTTAATTTTCATTAATGATTCAGTTGAATTCTATATTAATGAAACTAGTTGGTTGAAAAATCAAGAGATTCATAAATTTAGTTTCTTAATACATCCTGGTTTTAATTCAGCACTAGATACTTTCTATTATCAAATTAAAAATCCTCAGGCGAATGTATTTACAATTAGAAGATACCATGAGCTTGATATATTAGATTATGATACCTTTTGGTATAAAGTAATATTTGAGGTGAAGAAAAATAAGTTGATTACCAGAGAGAATATTTTTTATCCTAGGAATAAACTTAATTCATATAAAAAGTTGAGATTCAGAAAATAGACATACTTCAATAATTACCTTCAATTTTAAGTACATCTCTTAGATATAACAATCCTATTTTAAAAAATTAATATCTTAATAATTCAAGCCTTCATATTCAATTCTACATTGTATTGGTCGTTTTTGTAGTAAATATTTTTTTGATCGACATTAAATATTACATCAATCTACTATGCAAAACAGCATTACTATTACAAGAATTATTTTAGTAATTTTCTCAGCTCTATTTGACCTTCAGTTTGCCTTTGCTCAAACGCAATTGGTAGCGAATGTAGGACACTCAGGTGGAATTGAAAAAATCGTCTATAGCAAAGATGGGAAATTTATATACTCTTTAAGTAGTGATAAATCTATAAAACTTTGGGAGATAGAAACAAATCGAGAGATAAGAACATTTACTAATGGTCGATATACATTAGATCGTATAGCTGTAAGTCCAGATAATAAATATTTAGCATCTTCAACAGGTAGAAAAATTGTTTTGTGGGAGATAACTACAGGTAAATTGATCAAGTCAATCTCGGCCCATTACGATTTTATTGCCGATATGAATTTTAGCCCAGATGGTAGACTACTGGCTACTGGAGGAGGAGATGGTAAAGTGAAAATATTGAATGTGGGAACAGGTGAATTTTTACATGAAATGGATGCCCATGTAGATGATGTTTGGAGTGTTTCATTTAGCCCAGATGGTAAAACACTCGCAACAACTGGTAAAGAAGGCAAAATTTTATTGTGGGATGTAGCTTCTGGCGAATTAATCGAAGAAGTTAAATCTTATTTCAAGTTTGGCGCTGAAGTTAGATTTAGTCCAGATGGAAAATATATAGTTACTATAGATGTAGACTATAATTCTATTAGGATATGGAATTTAATTGATAAATCTTCCTTTTCTTTAGAAGTTTCTCAAAATTGGCCATCATCTATTTGTTTTAGCAACGATAGTAAATTCTTACTATCAGTTAGCTCTCCAAAAACAATTAGAATTTGGGATTTAGCCAAACAAAAAATGATAAAAGCAATAAATACTGACATAGCTAAAAATGATCGTATAACAAATGTAGCTTTTAATCCTACAGCAAATCAGTTTGCAACTGGTACTGAGTATAAAGCAGTGAAAATTTGGGATTTTAACTCAGGTAATTTAGTTCAAACTTTAAAAGGAATAACAAGTAGTGCTAATAGCGCCATATTTAGTCCAGATGGAAATAAACTGGCTGTTGGTTATGCAGATGGAAGCGTAAAGTTTTGGAGCACCAAAACGAAACAACCTTTGCAGTCTTTCTTAGATCACGATTATCAGGTTACATGTTTGGCATATAGCCCAGATAACAAATATTTCGTTTCGGGAGATGGTTCACTTTCACGTGCTAAAATTAAGGTGAATATCAGAGAAACAGGCACCAATCGTATTATCCGTACAATAGTAGAAGAATCCTTTAGTTCAGATGATTTTATAAACAGCATAGCATTTAGTCCAGATAGTAAATACATAGCCATTGGGGGACTAAATGGTGGAAACTTTACAGATGGCTATGAGTATATAGCCAAAATATGGTCTGTAGAAACAGGAGAGCTTTACAGAACATTTAAGGTAAATAATGATGTAAATGCGATTGCATTCAGTCCTGATGGTAAATATCTAGCAATAGCACAAAACGGCAATACCTTCTCTTCTACCAGCAGTATGCTTAAGGTGTGGAATATTAAAAAGCAGAAATTAACTTATTCGTTAGAAGGAAACTATTCAATAATGGGAAGCATAGCTTATAGT
Organism: Thalassovita sp.; assembly: GCA_002729595.1. Taxonomy (GTDB): domain Bacteria; phylum Bacteroidota; class Bacteroidia; order Cytophagales; family Flammeovirgaceae; genus Chondrinema. The sequence goes on from PBYL01000126.1 coordinate 4,265, forward strand.
CCAGATGGTCATTATATTGCATCTTCTGGTGGAAGAGTTTGGGATGCCAAAACTGGAGAAGAAGTAGTTACTTTTGAAGCCGAAGGTGCTGCTGAAAGTATCGCATTTAGCCTTGATAGCCGATTGATAGCTTGGGGTAGTATAAGTAAAGATCAGGTTGAAATTTGGGAAGTTGCTACAGGCAAACAACTTAAAAAGTTTAAGGGGCTAAATAGTAGTATTAAAAGTGTTAGCTATTCTAAAGATGGGAAAATAATTACTAGTACAAGTGAAGATGGTTTTGTGAGGTTATGGAATAGTACAACAGGTGAATTACTTGCTAGCATTGTAGCAATTTCTGGTACAGAAGATTATGTGATTTACACACCAGATGGCAGGTTTGATGGTACCCAAAAAGGCATGAATGCATTGCATTATGTAGATGGTTTAAATACTGTTCCACTAGCTAGTTTTTTTGAGAAATACTATTCACCCAACCTATTAGGACGCATAATTTCAGGTGGTAAATTTGATAAGACTTTGCAAGATGTTGATGACTTTAAGCTTCCCCCTACAGTTAAAATTACAAGTCCTGCAAACCAATCAAAATCACCTAAAGCTACTGTAACAGTTCAGGTTTTAGCTAAAGACCAAGGTGGAGGAGTAGATGAAATTAGACTATATCATAATGGTAAAATTGTGCAGACCACACAGCGTGGCTTTAAGCCAAATGGACAGATCAAAGACTTTGAAATTGCTTTAGTAAATGGAGCAAATAACATCAAAGCTACCGCATTCAACACAGACAGAACAGAATCTCAACCAGATGAAATTACCATTTATTTTCAGGGTTCAGAGAAAACCACTAACCTGCATATGTTGGTAATTGGAGTCAACAATTATAAGAATCCGAAGTATAATCTCAATTATGCTTTGCCTGATGCTTTGGCTTTTAAAGAATCGATTGAAGCGAATGCAAACAGTATTTTTGGTTCAGTAAATGTGTCCTTATTGCAAGACAACAATGCAACGAAAAGCACCATTCAAGCTGCTTTTAATCAGATTAAACAAAATGCAAAACAAGAAGATGTGTTTATTTTCTATTTTGCTGGACATGGAGTAATAAGTATAGACGACAATCCTTTGTTTTATTTAATTCCTCACGATGTAACCCGATTGCACGAAAACAATGAGGTTTTAGGTACGAAGGGCATATCAGCAGAAGAGTTGGAAAATTTCTCTTTAAACTTGAAAGCCCAAAAGCAGTTATTCATATTCGATGCCTGCCAGTCAGGGGCGATGGCAGAAATGTTGGCAATGCGAGGGGCAGCAGAAGAAAAGGCAATTGCACAACTTGCAAGAAGTACAGGAACTTATTGGCTTGCTGCTACTGGCTCAGATCAATTTGCTACCGAGTTTGCTACTTTGGGGCACGGATTATTTACTTATGCCGTATTAGAAGGCTTAAAAGGAGCCGCCGATGGAGCAAGTGCAGATAAAAAAATCACAGTAAAAGAATTGAGTGCTTATCTGGATGAAAAAGTGCCTGAACTATCTGAGAAATATAAAGGAAGCTTACAATTTCCAACAATTTATGGCTATGGAAACGATTTTCCGATTACTATTATTAAATAACTTAGCTTTAAAAGCTTAAGATTGATAATTATAAATTTGGAAACTGTTTTTTTAAATGAAGGGTGTTAAGGTAGTTGTTTTTGATTTATACAATACATTGCTTGAGATTAAAGAGTCAAACAACTTCTTTTTAAACTTGTATAGAAGCTCGAGCAATGGTTTTAGTTTAGATATTTCTACTTACACTTACCTTGTAATGACTAAAGAACTAGATAAACTATTTGAGCTTTTACCCTCAGAGTTTAAAGAACTATATATTGAAAGAAAGGAAGACTTAGAAAGGGAAATAAACTCAGTTGAGGTTTACCAAGAAGTATATAATGTTTTGGAGGAGCTGAGTAAAAATTACAGACTTTTTTTAATTTCCAATTTAGCAACACCTTACAAGAAACCAGTTTTCGATAAACATCTTAATAGCTACTTTGATGAGATGATTTTTTCTTGCGACTATGGCTGTTTAAAACCAGAACAGAAGATTTTTAAAGAAGTAGAAAAACTAACAGGCAACGCACCAGAAGAAATTTTAATGGTTGGAGATTCTTATAAGTCAGATATTGTAGGTGCAAAACAAATGGTTTGGAATTATTTAAAAGTGAACAGAAAAAGCGAAGTAAAAGAGGTTTTTGAAATTAGTAATCTAGAGGAAATTATATCACAAATAGCAATGAAATAGATGTTTGCTTAATGATTTATTTAGTGAGCTTAGGAGTTAAATAATAAATTATTTTATCAAAAATGGAGGTTAAAATTTTCAACAAATACAAGTTAAATCCATCGAATTATTTAATTGGTATTTTCCCAAGTTCATCAAAGCAAGATACTGTTGAAGAAAGTTATTATTATGATTCAAAAGAAAAGTTACCTACAATAAGAGAAAAATGGAAATTCCATAAAGGAAACGAGATAGGAGGTTGTGGGTCTGAGTATGAAATTTCAATAATGAATAGTAACCAATTAGTTGATAATGTTTTTGTTTGTTTTTCTTGTAATACATTATTGAGAGGTGAAGAAGTTTATAAGATTAATAAAGACAGATTTTTCTCTTTAATTAGAGAAGATTTTATTCCATTAATACCCAAATTTTTTCAATTCTCTTCAATAGAATCTGGCAGAAAATTTTTACTAGGTGAGAGCGAGAATAAAAATTTAATTCTTTTTGAAAATAAACTTCCTAACTGGCTTAGATTCGAAGGTGAGTTTGAGGTTCATATTTATCTCAATAAACTTAAGAAGTTGAAGAACGCTTCAATAGAAAATCAGCTCCAAAATGAGTTCAAAGCCCAATTTCCGTCTGAAACTTTTGAATTATCATTTTTTCTTACAATGGGTATGGGTGATAAAGTCTTATATGGATTTAAAATTTTTAGTAGTAAAAGTGTGTATGATAACCTGAAAGGATTTGAAAAAGGTAATTGGAAAAACTATAATGATTTTAGTTTGAATCTTTACTACAAAAAATAATCAAACCTGGACCTCTCAAGACAGTAACTTTGGACTTTTTAGGATAGTTGCCTAATCATTTTACGCTGAACTTTGTAGTATAAAATTCTACAAATATGAAGACAAGACAATTAGGAAAAAACGGAGTAGAAGTTTCAGCAATATCCATCGGTACCAGATGGGGAATTGATAGTTTAAAAGAGTGGAATCAATCGAGGAAACAGATTTCACAAACCTTGAATCAAGCAATTGATGAAGGAATCAATTTCATCAACACTGCAGATTTTTATGGAGTAGGAGTAAGCGAAATGGCGATTGGGGAGATTATTAAAGAACGCAGAGATGATGTATTTCTAAGCGTAAAATCCGGTGCTTTAATCAACCACAATGGTCATTTTCTGGGTTTAGATGGAAGACCAAATGCCATTAAAAATTTCTGTGCTTATTCACTCAAACGCTTGGGTGTAGATGTAATAGATTTGTACCAGCCAGCACGTGTCGATCCTGAAGTGCCTATAGAAGAAACTGTTGGTGCTATTAAAGATTTAATCGACGAAGGCAAAGTGAGATACTTGGGTTTATCTGAGGCAAATGCAGAAAATTTGCGTAGAGCAAACACAGTCCACCAAGTTTCAGCATTAGAGATTGAGTATTCATTAGCAACTCGCTTTATCGAAAATGAAATACTCCCTGTAGCAAGACAATTAGGTGTTGCAATTGTGCCTTATTCTGCCTTTTACTATGGTTTGCTCACTGGCAAAATGCACTTTCCATTAGATAAAAACGATTATAAAAATATGTTTCCTAGATTTCAAGGAGAAAACTTGGAGTACAACTTACAAAAAGTAGCATGGCTCAAAGAATTTGCAGCAAGCAAAGGAGTAACTGCTAGCCAAGTATCTTTGGCTTGGTTGCTAAATCAGGGAGAAGATATAATACCAATTGTAGGCATGTCTAAACCCGAAAGGATAAAAGATAATCTAGCAGCCTTGGAAATAACTTTCAGCGATGAGGAACTCCAAGCTTTAAATGAAGCGTTCAAAGAAGGTGCATTAAAAGGTACGCGTTATCCGGAAGCGTTTTTAGCTTGGGCGGCTTCTTAACTTAAATATTAAAATGAAATGAGTATTGCTGTAAAGAAATCGTCTGTACATGTAAATGTGGGAGTTTTAAAAGAACAATTTGCTTCAGAACATGCTTTCTTTTTCATTATAAAAGGGGCTACAAAGTGTTTTGATGGCAACAAAACCCACATTTTTAAATCAGGAGATTTTGGCATTATTCGTAAAAATCGCTTGGCAAAATACACTAAAGAAAAAGAGGATAATGAAAAGGTCTTCATCTTTTTTGATGAAGACTTTCTTAAAAAATTTCAGCGACAGCATCCAACAGAGATATCAGAATTTCATTCAAACGAAACATTTATACCTCTACGCAAAAATATTTTAGTGCCGAACTTTATCGATTCACTCATATTGTATTACAACAGTAGCGGAGAGATTAACAAAGTGTTTGCTGATGTAAAGCGTGAAGAACTATTACTCATTCTTTTACAAAATCAACCAGAATTAGCAGCGGTTTTATTTGATTACGGCATGCCCCAAAAAGTCGATCTAGAAGAGTTTATGAACCGCAATTATAAATTCAATGTAAGTGTAGATCGTTTTGCCTATTTAACAGGAAGAAGTTTGTCTGCTTTTAAAAGAGATTTTAAACAGATTTTTAACGATACACCCAACCGATGGCTCATAAGAAGACGATTGCAAGAAGCTTATTTTTTAATTGAAAAAGCAAGTAAAAGGCCTACAGAAATCTACCTCGATTTAGGATTCGAAACCTTGTCTCATTTTTCATTTACTTTTAAAAAACAATATGGACACACACCTACCAAACTAGCAGAATCTCACAGAAATGTGAGCTGATGGTTATATAAAATCCATTGAAACCTCAAGCACGAATAAACCTATGTAATTAGTGTAAATCTTTGCATATTTAAGGGAAAATCATCAGTATGATTACCCATTAACACAAAAGAAAATATGCAAAACTACTATTTCACACTATTGCTCTTTTTTACTTTTGGTGTAGCGAATGCACAAGAAAATAAAAAGGATTACACAGAAGCATTTCAACTTGTAGAAGTTTGGTTAGATGCTCAAAAAGATTTCGATCAGCTACCTGGTTTAACGGCTATTGTTGTTGAAGATCAAGAAGTTTTATGGTCTGGCGCTGTAGGTTTAGCCAATGTTGAAGAAGACATAGAAGCAAAAGCAAGTACTATTTGCAGTATTTGTTCTATATCTAAGTTATTTACCTCAGTCGCAATCATGAAATTGTATGATGAAGGAAAGCTTCGCTTAGATGATCTAGTGAGCGATTTGTTGCCGGCTTATCAACTTGAGCAAAAGTTTCCAGAAAGCGGACCGATCACTGTAAGAACATTATTAACTCATTCTTCTGGTCTTCCGAGAGAAGCGGCTTATCCTTATTGGACAGGTCCAGATTTTCCTTTTCCAACAAAAGAGCAAGTAGATTCTGGATTAAAAAATCAAGAAACTTTGTATCCTGCATCCACTTATTTTCAATACAGTAATCTCGGTCTTACACTTTTAGGAGAGATTGTAGAGGCAGTTTCTGGTATGGCTTACGATGATTATGTACAACAAAATATATTGGAACCATTAGGACTTACCGATACCAGAACTGAGCTCCCTGAGCAATTGTATGGTAATGAATTGGCTTATGGATATACTTCTAGATTGAGAGATGGTAGCCGCGAAAAAGTGAATTTCTTTCAGGCAAAAGGCATTAAGCCGGCAGCAGGCTTTTCTTCGAATGTGTTAGATTTAGGCAAGTTTGCTTCTTGGCAATTGCGATTAAGAGATACAACAACAATGGAAATATTAAAACCATCAACCTTAAAATACATGCAAAATGTGCATTGGACAGACCCTAATTGGGAAACCACTTGGGGACTTGGTTTTGTGGTTTACAAAGGTGCAAATGGAAATACTTGGGTAGGGCATGGAGGTAGTTGCCCAGGTTACCAAACAACTCTGCAAATCGATTTAAAAAATAAGCGAGCTTTTTCTGTAATGATTAATGCAAGTGGTACAAGTCCAACAAAATATGTAAGGGGCATTAATGGTATTATGAGCAAAACGGAATCTCCTAAAAAAGAAAGTACAAAAGATTTACAAGAGTATGTGGGTTACTACAGTCCACAACCTTGGTGGAGTGAGACTTATATTTCTACATGGAATGGGAAATTGGTTGAACTCGATTTGCCATCAGACAATCCGGCAGAGTCTATGACATTCTACAAACACATAGAAGGAGACACCTTCCGCAGAATTAGAGATGACAATGAACTTGGTGAAGCTTTAATTTTTGAAAGAGACAAAGATGGCAAAATCACCCATTTTAATAGACATGGAAACCTCACAAAGAAAATGGAGAAATAAAACATCGCTTAAAATGAAGAAATGCCTTTTAATGAAGGTGTTTCTTTGCTTGTATCAAATGGGGATAATTAATCGAACCGGAAGTTCAATTTTGTAAACAAACTGCGCTAAAAAACAATTAATATTTAAACAAAACGCAAAACATGAATAAACAGAAAGTAGCAGTTGTAACAGGTGGGGCTCAGGGTATTGGCAAGGCAATATGTGAGGCATTTAGCAAACAAGGAGTATCGGTTTGCACGATAGATATAAAAGAGAATGATTACTTTGTGGGCGATATTGCAGATGATACTGTATTGAAAAGTTTTGCGGCTAAAGTTATTTCTGATTATGGTAAAATTGATTTCTTGATCAATAATGCTTGTTTAACTAAAGGTGGCTTAAATAACTGTTCTTATGAAGATTTTAACTATGTTCTTCGCATCGGTGTTTCGGCTCCATTTCTCTTAACTCAATTATTTACAGACCATTTAAATCCCGGAGCAAGCATTGTAAATATATCTTCTACACGCCATCAGATGAGCCAGGCAAATACAGAAAGCTATTCGGCAGCTAAAGGTGGTATTAGTGCGCTTACGCATGCAATGGCTGTTACACTTTCTGGCAAAGCCCGAGTCAATGCAATCTCTCCCGGTTGGATAGACACCAGCAACACACAATTCGAAGGAGCAGATGCCAACCAACATCCGGCTGGTAGAGTGGGGAAACCAGCAGACATTGTAAATGCAGTGATGTTTTTGTGTGATGCAAAAAGCAGTTTTATAACTGGGCAAGACATTACCGTAGATGGCGGTATGACAAAATTAATGATTTACCATGATGACCAAGGTTGGTCTTATAATCCGGAGAAATAAAGCTTGATTAGTTGTCTTTCTGGAACTGTTCTTCAAAGTTTAACAGAAAATCGTTGATGTATTTTTTAGACTCATCAGACTTTCTAATCACCAGATAGTGGGTTCTTTTAAAGCCATTTATGCCAATCTTTTTAAAGTTTAATTGATCAGATAGTTTAAATGATTTTAGAGCCCATTTCGGCATACACATAATGCCCATATTTGCATTAACCATTTCAAGAGCTACTTCAGTAAGCGGAACAGCCGAAATTTTTAATGGTGTAATGTTATTTGGTTTCAAGAATTGCTCATACACAGAAACAGTTTCGAGCGGAAATGAATGGATAA
>PBYL01000127.1 GCA_002729595.1 Thalassovita sp.
CTCTAAAATACCCATTCAGTTTATATAAAATAACCTTCTGAGACTTATAAGAGCTTTCATTTACTTACAATTTTAGCATTCCCTTTTTACTTTCGCAGATAAGAAAATTAAACTATAACTCAAGCAAATGTTTCAAAACTGGCTATCTGTACTTACATTTTTTTCATTATTACTTTTTAATACTCATCTTTTTGCTCAACAAACTTTTAAAAAGGGCTATGTTATAAAACTTTCAGATGAGGTTAAGTACCCACGTTACGCACGAACAGAGTTTCCTCAAGACAAAGTAATTGCCAGTTTACTAGATGGCACTTTTACATCTCCTTATCAATCTGATTCTGAGCTAAATTGGGAAGAAATTAGCCCAGATGAAAATGGCTATTTCAATAGTGATAAATACAATTACGGAGGTTTGTATTTAGAATACGAAAGCAATAAAAGAGAACTCATGATTCTCGGTTGCTCGGGTAATGCCAAAGCTTATGTAAATGGCATACCTAGAGAAGGAGATCATTTCGATTATGGCATCACCAAATTACCGGTGCAAATCGAAAAAGGCACCAATACTTTTTACCTTACTGGCGGAAGATACACCAGAATTAGAGCTAAATTATATAAACCTGAATCTCCAGTATCAATATCTACCGATCACATTACTTTACCCGATTTAATTATCGAAGAAGATGGAGAGAAATGGGGCTCTGTAATGATACTTAATGCAACAAACAGCATAGTAAAAGGCTTTGCTGTAGAAAGCATTATCGAAGGAGAAAAAATTACTACTCAAATTCCTAATATCGAAAAACTCACATTTAGAAAGGTTCCCTTTAAACTAAGTGAGTTAACAGGTGTAACCAAAGAGGAAGTTGATGTTCAGCTTAACTTACTAGATAAGTCTGGGAACACAATGAGTAGCGTAAAGTTTAAAATCAAAAATAAACACTTTAAGCACGTTCACGACAGAACCTTTATCAGCTCAATAGATGGCAGTGTGCAGTATTACAGTGTAAATCCCAGAGATGTGGAAAAAGACACTGCTTCGGCACTATTCTTTTCTGTGCATGGAGCTGGAGTTGAAGCAAGAAACCAAGCAGCGGCTTACCAAGCAAAAGACTGGGGCAATTTAATATCACCTACTAACCGTGGGCCATTTGGTTTTGCTTGGGAAGATTGGGGCAGATTAGATGCTTTGGAAGTACTCGAAATCGGGAAAAAGCTATTTAACCCAGACCCTGAAAGAATATACCTTACAGGTCACTCAATGGGTGGACATGCCACTTGGTATTTAGGAGCCTCCTACCCAGACTATTGGGCAGCAATTGCACCTTGTGCAGGTTACCCAGAACTACATGGTTGGATTAAATATCAACCTAAAAAAGAAACAAAAATCCAGCGCACTTTTATAAGAGCAAATAATCCACAAAGCACTAAACTACTTGCCCGAAACTATTTGCACTATGGCGTTTATATCAATCATGGTGATGCAGACCCAGTAGTTTCTGTAGAGCATGCAAGAGAAATGCGTGGCATTTTAGGTGGTTTTCACCCCGATTTTGCTTATTATGAATATCCCGGAGGCAGTCATTGGTATGGCAGCGAATCTGTAGATTGGAAACCTTTATTTGAGTTTTTAAAAGCCCATAAACTGCCAGCAACTAGTGCAGTTAGAAAAGTTGAGTTTTCTACAGCGAATCCAGGTGTATCTTCTTCGTCTAACTGGATTGAAATTTACCAGCAAGTACATCCATTTCAAGTAAGTACAGTCAACTTTAGTATTAGCCAAGATTCTTCAACACTCACAGGAACTACAAAAAATGTTGCAGTAATCGATTTTGATCTGACAAAGGCAGCTATTAAATATCCTGCTAAAATTGTAATTGACAATCAAGAAATTAGCATTGATGCTGAAAGTGACAAAGTTTACTTGGCACTTGAAAATGACAAATGGATTGTAAGTGAACAACCTAGCAAAACTGAAAAAGGCCCACATAGAAATGGTAATTTTAAAGATGCCTTTAGACATAATATAGTCTTTGTTTATGGAACAAGTGGCAGCAAAGAGGCGAACAAATGGAATTACTACAAAGCCAGATACGATGCTGAGTCTTTTAGCTATCGTGGAAATGGCTCAATTGAAATAATATCAGATAAGCAATTTGATGCTGAGAAATATGCAAACAGAGGTGTAATTATTTATGGTAACGCTGATAATAATAGTGCATGGAAACTTCTTCTGAAAGACAGTCCAGTTCAGGTTTTTAATGGAAAAATTCAGGTTGGCGATAAAACTTTGAATGGAGATGACCTAGCTTGTTATTTCATTCAGCCTCGCCCAGATAGCAAGATTACTTCGGTAAGTGTGGTTGCTGGTACAGGTGTAACAGGAATGAAAGCTGCTCATGCAAACCAATATTTTGTTGCTGGCTCGGCATTTCCAGACATCACAGTGTTTAGAAGCAATGTGTTTACTGATGAATATGAAGCTGTTGAATGCACAGGATTTTTTGGGAATGATTGGAGCGTTGAGAAAGGCGAAATTACCTGGAAGTAATTAAAAAATCAGGAGGAACAAATCTTTTGTAGAATAAAAGTATGTTCCTCTTCCACTAGTTTTTACTCATAAAATCCCAAAACTGCTCCATATTATTTCCTTTATAGGCAGTTATTAAAACCTTAAAGCTTTCAGGAATATCTAGCACCATCATATCATCACCTAAATCTGGTCTAATGGTCCATATCCACGATAAGTTCTCTTCTACAGAGGGCAAAACACTATCAGGGCAATACTCTAGATAACCTTCGCAAACACCAATAGTATTTGCGTAAAGGATACTGATTGCAGATATTCTGTCATTTAGCTTATCCAAATCAACTATATCATTAAAAGTCACATTAATTGGAATCGAATTGAGTATTTTATCTAATTCATGTGTCATAGTTTTCATCGAATTACTTAGTTGATGGATTAAGCGCTTAGGATTAAAGTAATATATCCATCAACAACCAACTTTAATATACCTATTAAATATTAAAAAAATAATATCACATACATAAACTTAAAGTTTAATTTAGCAAATCGAATCAAGTTATCCCAGAGCAAATTTTATTTATGGATTCCTTTTCTCAAGTTTCACAAGCTCTTTTTCCTTATCAATTAAGTAGAAAACAGTAAAAATTAAAGAATCAGATTCAGATAGGTTATCAAAATGGAGAATTCTCTTATCGGCTGGCTCAAAAAAACTATCACCCTCATTCAGTATTTTTTCTTCCTCACCTTCTACTTGTAATAAACATTTTCCACTAACAATATAACCTACTGCCGGGCAAGTGTGGATATGAACTGGCGCTATTTGTAATGGTGGAAATGAGACTTGCTCAGACTTTATTTCTCTAACTTTATGAGCTTCGAGTGCTTGTTGCATTAATAAATTTCGGTTAATGCTTTGTGCCTTAACTTTGTTGAAATTGATTAAAACTATAGCATTGATTAAGATGGTTGTATAAACCCAAATAGTTTTTGTTATTGATAAATTTCGCATTTTTTAAAAGTTTTAGTTTTGCCCAAAACTCTTTCAAAAAGCTTTTTTAATCATTGATGTATGTTAAGGATTTGATTCTGCTGAGCGATTCTGGACGAATACCTAAATAAGAAGCAAGGTGGTATTGCGAAACATACTGCTCAATTTTCGGATAGGTTTCTAACAACAAATTATACCTTTCAGTGGCATTGTCCATCAAAAGTGATGTCTGCCTTTTACACTTTCTCATAAACAACTCATCACTAATGTATTTGCCGAGCTTGTACCATTCCAGTGATGAATTTAAAAGGCTATTGTAATCTGCATATGAAATAACAAGCACTTCGCAATCTGACAATGCCTGAATATTCCCACTAGCTGGAGTTTGGGTAATAAAGCTTGTGTAAGCAGAGATGAAAGAGTCTGACAAGTAAAATTCAACATTAAACTCCTCAGCATTCTTTTGAATATAAGATCGCAGAACGCCCGACTCCACAAAGCCAATAAACTTGCAAACAGAATTCTCTCTGAGCAAAAACTCCTTATTCTTAAGACTTACTCTTTTTAAACAGCTTTTAAACTCTTCAAAATGATGTTGCTCTAATCCGGCTTTATTGATAATAGTTTGTTGGAGTTGGTTCATTTTTCTTTTATTTAATTGCTAAACAAAACCTACCTTCTCTGACTCTTGATTCTTAAATGATTTTCTGAATCTTCTATGAGGGTTTCTAACCTTTTAATTCTTGTTTTCTCTTGTTTGGCACTCATTACCCAATGAATCGCGATTTTTTTATAGTAAGGAGCTTCTTCATTAAAGTATTTCCACGCTTTGTTGTTCTGCCTAAACTGGCTTTCAAACTCTTTGCTGAACGCTGTTTTTTCTTGCTCAAAAGCATATATTCCAGATTTACTCTCTTTTCTAAGTTTGTAGGCTGCTAGTCCGGATTCTTGCATCCGTTTTTCTTTGATCAACTTCTCTACGGTGTTGATGTTTTTCAAACTCCAAATGCTATTTTTCTTTCTTGGAGTAAAGCGGATTTTGTAGCTTTCTTCATCAATAGTTTTCCGTATGCCATCAATCCACCCATAACAGATGGCTTCTTCTACAGATTCTTCCCAAGTGATACTATCTTTCTTTACAGATTTCTTATAATAGCCGACCCAAACCTCACCTAATTGATCGTGGTTTTCTACAAACCATTTTTTTAAATCTGCCGGTGTAGGGAAAAACAATACTTCCATTTAGCTAGGTGGTTAAATATAAAAAATACACACAGTGAAATTCCTTTAAATCACTGTGTGATCAATATTAAGCATTCTTTATTTAATTTCAATCTCGTTATAGGCCATCCAAGATTTTACCATGCCTATAAATCGCTTCGCATAATTATCACTGTAAAACACATTGGAAAAAGTGATAAAAGTTTGTGCTTGCACACCAAGATAAAAAATCCAAATTGCTAAACCTGCTACTGGTAAAAGCCTTCTTTCTTCATCAGATAATTTTGTGATGGTTTCATAACCTTTAAAAAACTCCGCTGTTTTTAGTTTGAGTTTTTCCTTATCAGGTTCGGTATGGAAAAGTTGCATAGAAAAATAAGCAACATCTAGCAAAAGCCAACCATTTCCGCAGAAGTCAAAGTCAAAAATGGTGATTTCTGAGCCATTCTTCACACTCATGTTATCATACCAAATATCGAGATGCACCGAACCTTTTCTTATCTTGCTTTCATCTGCATTTTCAAATACATCCTTTATATATGCAGCAGACTTCTTTACATACTCCATTTCGTCTGTAGTTGGGGTAAGATATTTTGTAGCATACAGATAGGGCAATTCCGCCAATGTTTCCGGATTATAACTTATTCTATCAATAGAAAAACCTTCTGTGAGCTGGTGAATTTTTCCCATTAAAACACCAATATTGAAACAAGAAGATTCCGTTAACTCTCTTAACTTCTCCCCTTCTGCATAGGTAAATAAAACTGCATTTCTAATACCTTCTGGCGCTTCGATTTTTAAAATGTAATTATTAGAAAGATCGGTTACTGGCGAGGAAACAGAAACCTGATTTTCTTTTAACAGATTTAAAAGGCGAATTTCTTCATTGATTTCTACTTCTGAGCGCCAATTGTAGTTATACACCCTAAAAATATACTTTTGCTCATTATCGCTCACTAAATAAGTATGATTCATACCTGCCTTTAGCATTCTACATGCAGTATTGGCACTTAATCCATATTTCTCGCGAACGAACACAGCTAAAAGGGCAGCCGATAGCTTAGACTCAACAACAGGAATTTTAGACATTTTGAAAGCAGATTTGAATGGACAAAATAAAAACTGTGACAGGTTTGTAGCATCAATCTCACATAACCCACCACAGTTTTCTCAAAATAGCCTGCAAAAGTATCTGCTTTCATCTATTTTACAAATACTTTGATTAAGCCTTAACTAAAAAAGATTATACTCATTTATATTCAACTCATTATCATCCAAATCTATAAAGTAGTAATGTGCTTTATCTTTATGGTTAAACTCACCATTTCGGTCAGCGTCTTCCATGGTGTTAAAGTATATTCTGTTATTTACAGCATAGATTCGCCAATCTTTTAGCAAATGAAAATCTACAGTGAGTTTTTTCAAGATTTCACCATCTAATGAAGCCAAATAAAGTGCGCTCAAGTCTTCGTAATCGAGCTTTTTGTCTTTATTTGTATCTGTATCGACAACACTAAGCAATAACATTTCTTTACCTGTTTTTCTTCTAACACTCTCTAAAAATTGAAAAGACCTGATATATAAATTCCCTTTTATCAATGGAATAAGCGCTGTAGAATCTACTTGTTGAGAATACAAACTTGTGAGATTTCCGCTGTAACTATCTCCTCTTAAATAACCGATACTTGAGCTACCCGAATCACCACTTTCTGATCTTGAAATTGCAGAATAACTACTTTTATCTTTTTTATTTATATTGATTTTGCCAACAGGGAAAATGAGATAATGTGTGCTATCGAAAAATACTGGCAGATCCCCCACCAGCATAACAGTAGTGTCAGTTTCGGTATTCGCTTCTGTTTCTGCAGCAGTTTCATCCTCGGCATAAACCAGTTTCTTCTTAGGACGATTTTCGCAAGAAAAGAAAAAAAGTAGGCTAAAAATTAATAAACACAAGGTATTCTTCATGAAATGCTATTTTGATTAAAGATTCAATTCTGTAACAAATTTGCAGAATTGAATCTTTAAATCAGCAATATTTATAAATCAATTTTATTGATTCCTTCTTTCAAACTCAAAGTTTTTCCATTCCAAATAAAAGAACCTTTGAGTTGCGTTGGCAAAGTAACCTCGCCTTTTACTCTCCCATTCTTTTTCTGCTCTAATTTTAAAGTGATGTTTCCTAATCTATGTGGAACAGTTGTATTGATAGATGATAAATTACCTAAGGCTGGTTCTATTTTCACAGATTTAAAACCTTCGACTTCTGGCTTTACACCAGCTACCATGGTGAGAAAATAATAAAGTGGCGAAGCACTCCAAGCATGGCAATCTGATCTTGTCGGATCGGCTTTTTCTGCAAAAGTAGTTAATCCAATTTCAAGCATTTTCTCCCAAGGAGCCAGTTGATCTAGATATTGGTTTGCCATTCCTGCTTTACCCAAAGCTTCCATCAAATAAAATGAGAAGTAATAAGATGCCGGAGCCAAAGAATCATCATTCAATAACTTATTCATTACTTCTTGATGCTTCTCAGCTTTATAAGTATTTGTGAGGATTGCTAGAATATTGGCTTGTTGGCTAAACTCCTTTTTGTTGGGTGTATCTGCAATTAATCCCTTTTGCGCATCATAGCAATCTTTGTATACCGATTCCTTTATACGTTTAGAAAGCTTTTTGTATTTCTCTACTTGACTTGAGTAATTGAACTTCTCCATTAACTCAATGCCTTTATCCATCGCATATACATATTGCAAACTAATTACACTTGAGTTGCTATCATCCACTCCCGGAGGCACACCAGTTTCCCAACCGTGACCTGTTACCCAGTCAAGAAAGTTCCACCATTCTAGTTTCCCAATCATGCCGTTTTGATCTAACCTCGCCTCATACCAATTTAGAATATCAAACATTGCTGGGAGCATAGAGGTAATCAATTTATCGTCATCACACAACATCCAATAATCGTGTACCATCGTAATCCAGACCAGAGAAAAAGTAGGAATTATTTGCGTTTTATGGCTTGGATAACGACTCGCTGTAAGTCCAAAAGATTTTCTCGAATTGTGTAAAGAGATCAATGCCTCTCGCATCATGGTTGTATCTCCAGTCACATAAGTTGAAATGAGCGATTGTATTCGTGTATCACCTGCATATTGTAATTGCTCGTAATAAGGGCAGTCGAAAAATGTTTCACCAGTACAAAGTCTTTGAGTACGCCAGCCTACTTCCCAAATGTCTTTTAATAATGGCATTTCTGCCTCAAAAACTACTTTTTCTTTAAAAGGATAAGCTGTGAAAATGCTATAAAAATCATTAATTACGAGAGGCTCGTTGGATGTTTCAATGTCTAATTTTACATAGCGAAAAGTTCGCCACCACAAAGTTTGATAAATTCTGTTCTCACTTCCATCCGCAATAATTACATCTTGGTTACCAATTATTTTCTTTCCAGAAATTTCTTCCCTATTCCCTTTATTAAATTCTTCGTCAAACAAACTTTCGGCGTAGGTAATGGTAATTGAACTTCCTTTCCCTTTAGAGAATTTCAATATTGGATAGGCATTAGTAAGCACATCTTGATCTATTAAAAAACTCACTTTTGAAGCTGCCGGAATCGTGATCTCTTTCTCGCCTTTTAAGAACTCTTCTGCAACTTCAATTCCCTCAACACGACGAATTCTGGAAAATCTCTGAGGAGTTTCTTCCATTGCAGGAATTGGACGAGGCTTTAAAACATGGTTCGGAGCTGAACCATATTTCTTTATACTACTAAGAGGAGTCCCGTTCGTTAATTCCGAAGCATTTTTCATCTGGGTTTCAGCAAAGCTTTCTGAAGCCCAATCCCAAGGATGTTTTTCAGCTTCAAACTTCTCTCCTGGCCCAACATCATAGTAACCTCTCACTTTTACAGGAACAGGTGCATAAGCTTCATCTCTCATTACCAACCAAGATTGATTTGTGTTAAGCAAGCTCTCCTTTTCTGTATTTCCTTGAAGGATAAAACCTGTTTTTACAGAATGTTGAGCTAATGGTCGCTTTTCTGCAAAATTCCATACAATGGCGCTAATTACATTTTTTCCTTCTTTTAAAAAGCTAGCAATGTCATAAGTTTCAAAGTGCCAATTCATTTGGTCGCCTCTAGAGGGACCATTGCCAATATACTCCCCATTTACATATAGTTTATAGCGATTATCTGCTGATACATGGATGACAAATTCTTCTGATATATTTTCTAAATTGATTGATTTTCTGAACAAATACACGCCAAACTCTTGCCCTGAAATATCTGGGTGTGTAATCCATTTTGAAGCCCATTGTTTTTCAAGCAAAGCTGGATTGATCTTATTAGTTTGTTGAGCAAAAGATGTTTGTTTGAAAAGAAATACTGCTATGGTGATGCAGTAAAATAATCGAAAGTTATAGTACATAAAGGATAAAGCTTGTTGGATGATTTATTGATTAAATTATTTCAAGAAAGCGATATCCTCAAGTTATAAAATTCATTTTAGCATACTATCCTGCTCATAGCATTGAATAATCATGTTGTAGTAAAAGGCCTATTGAGTTTATCATAGAAGCACTTTTTTGATTTTTCAGATTAATAACATGATAGCACAGTATAGCATGGTTAGCCCTATTTTTCTAAGAGATTTTCTTAATATAAGCACAGATATAATTCTCTAACTCTGTTTGTAAACTGTCGGCTTCGTGAGAAGAAAAGGTAATACTCCCACTTTCATCAATCTTCCATACTTCGTACTCAAATTGAAGATCGTCGCAATTGAGCAAACCGGTTTTCATCTTTGCTACAGGTACTTTTTCTCTTTTTCCTTGCTCTTCAACATTGGTTCTCTCATAAACCTGAGTAAACGGAAAATCGCGATTGAGTTTGGTAGAAGTTAGAAATATACCATTTTCTGGCACATTCAAAGTATAATACAAATAGTAAGACCTAAATGGCAACTTTTCGGCATTTTCAACACCATAAATAAATACAATGTACTCCGATTTTCTGTCTTCGTTTACAATTAAGTCTTTGGTTCTTTTTGTCCAGAGGTAACCAAAATATATAAAGGATAAAAGGATAAGCTCTACAGCAACAGTTACCTTAAAGTTTTCTAGTTTCTTTTGCATCAAATAATCTAGAGCAAGCCCCAACAAACCAGCAGGTAAGTAATAAACCAATGCAAGTAATCCGAAACCCATATCTCCGGGTTTAACTGCGCCATAAATTGCCACTAGAATAGCAATAATGCTTACGATATTGAGCGGTGTGATTTTGTAGATCATTGGTGTTAAAGTTTAAAAAGTTTTGAAAGTATGGTTCCCTTTTTTGCCTGTTCATTTACGGCTTAGTTTCTAGTGATTGTTTCAAAACCAATGATACGTTCACATTTATTCAGAACTCAAAAATGGATTTTTAAAAGTGTTTTTTGTACACGTAATTTCACATTTTAGCCCAAATAGCTTAATATAGCAATACAACAGAATTAATATGAACATGAAATTATCAACCTACTTCACTTGTCTTATTTTATTATTTATAGTTGGCTGTAAAAAGGAGTTAAAACCCATCACAATCTACATGATTGGAGATTCTACCATGGCTAACAAATCGCCCAAAAGAGCACCTGAAACTGGCTGGGGGCAAGTTTTTAACCAACTTTTAACTGAGAAAGCCACAGTTAGCAATCATGCAGTAAATGGCAGAAGCTCTCGGTCTTTTTTAGGCGAAGATCGCTGGCAACCAGTACTCGATTCTTTGCAAGAAGGCGACTATGTTTTTATCCAATTTGGACACAACGACCAAAAAGAAGACTCTGCCAGACATACCACTTTAGATGAGTACAAAGAATTTTTAGAGAAGTATGTAAAAGAAACCAAAGAGAAAAAGGCGAATCCTATTTTGCTTACCTCAGTAATGAGAAGGCGATTTGATGAAAGCGGCAAATTTTTCGATACGCATGGAGGTTATCCACAAGTAGTGAGAGAGGTAGCAAAAGAACAAAATGTTCCATTGATAGATTTGCACAAAAAAACCGAAGAGCTCATAATTGCAGCAGGAGAAGATGACTCTAAAAAGATATTTTTGATATTGGCTAAAGGAGAAAATCAAAACTACCCAGATGGAGTAGACGACAATACGCATTTCTCAAGATATGGTGCTACAGAAGTGGCAAAGCTTACAGCCGAAAGCATTAAAGAGCAAGATTTGCCTTTAGCAGATTATTTAAAGGAATAGATTAAAAATTTGAAGAAATACTGGATTATAATAGGAATTATTAGAGTATGGGTCTCAATTTTTGCTACAGGGATTTCTGTATTTTATGTAGTTTCAGGTATAACATCTGATAATATAAGTATTCAAATAACCTTACTCCTAATTTCCTGGGTGCTTATTTTATATTTGATGACAACCATAAAAAAAGAGAGCTGCATTAAAAAGTTTAATACAGCTCTCTTTTTCATGATACCAATATTAACTTATGAGTTTTATTATTCAGTAGTCTTATTCCCAAAAAATATAAATCTTTTAACTGTCCATTTAGAGTTGTTAGTACCACTCCAAATGTCTCTA
>PBYL01000128.1 GCA_002729595.1 Thalassovita sp.
AGAATACATAGCAAAACTATTAACTCACAAAAATTTTTATTTAATAATTGAATTGAGGTCAAGATAAATGTAGCTCAATATGGGATGATATGATACAAGATTAGTGAGCTACTCTTTTTAGGATATGATAATAGTATGAAAAACTGAAACTCCATAAAAAAGAGCTTGGTTATTAACCAAGCTTTTAAGACTTTAACGCTAATTACTTTATAATATATTATTAACAACCATTTAAATAACATAGTATAAAATGAACTCATATAATGGAATTTTTTGTCCTATATTACAAAAAAACTAATTAACTGTTTGGTATGCCATTTCTTCTTTATCAAATAGTTTATAGCTATTGGATTTCTGTAAGTGTTTCATGCTTCTTCCCAATTGTACCAAAAATGATTCTACTTTTATTTACCAATCTTTGGTAGCAAAATGAATGTATCTATTTTAACAGTGGTGGAAACTATTATATATTAATTAGGTAACTCTACTCATCTGGATTTTCTTCCATATCTATGATTGCTCTTTCTAGTTCTTCTTGCTCATTAATATTGTCATCAGCTATATAAATGTCAATATAGTTTATTTTACTGATGGTATTTATTTCATTAATTTTTAATGCAGTTAGTTTTAATATACTTTCTCCCTTTTTCACATACCAAGTCCCTTGATGTATCTCACAACAGAAAATAGTTTTGTTATTTTCATCTATAACTTGAAAACTTCTCATAGTTTTTTTTCAATTTACAAAAAAAGCCCTAACCTAAAAAGGCTAGGGCTGTCATTTGCAATTGATTGATTATGAAACTAAAAAAAGTATGGTATATCTTGAATAAATCAAATTGAGGTTCAGATTAATTTAACATCCTCTTAAAATTTGAAGATTTAACCAATTCTTGATGATAACTTGTATGATTATTTTAACTAGAGTACAGTTCAAAACTAATAGTAAACTTAACACTTTTAAATTTTTTAAAGAAATCTTAGCCTACTAATAGGAAACTAATTTACAATACACTTCTTACAAGAGCATACTATGATATGAACTCTTGTTTTCTTTCATCCACATTATTTGTATCTTCAATACAAATTGAATCAAATTTTTTATTATGCCTGAGAAAATACATCTAAAGAATCCAAAAGGAATTACATTCGCTACTATAACTATAGAGAAAAGTTTCATCTTTATTGATTGGAATGGATTTCTTTCTGTTGATCTGGTGAAAGAAGGCTCTGAGGAACTATTGAAAATATTTAAGAACGCTGAAAACATTCATAAAATTCTTGTTAACAACCAACATGTTTCTGGGCCTTGGAATAAAGCCAATGATTGGTATGCCACTGATTGGAACCCCAGAGCTATTGATGCTGGCTTACAATATATGGCTGTTATTCAATCTGAAAATATCTTTGCAGAATTATCTTTAAAAGGTTTCCAAAAAATTACTTCTGGTTTTCAAACTCAAATTTTTCCAGATGAAAAACAGGCCAGAAACTGGTTACAATCTATTGAAACAATTAGTTAACTCGATAAAAAAGCCACTTCATCTTACAAGTGACTTTTATACTTAACATTAAATACGAAAAACTTCTGAGTACTGAAGCTCTACTTAGCAGTTTGTTTGTCACCCTATTTTAGCAATCTTTATCTTTAATATAAGTATTTTTACACTATATAACAAAATAAAAAAGGCCTTCTTGAATTCTCTGGTGCTTAATAAGTCCATATTTAAAAAATATTTTCAGAATTATTAATTTTTATCTAGTCTTACAATTTCTTCAATGAATTCTTCTGTTGCTGCTCGATGAATGATGATTTGTCCCTTTTTTTCACATAAGACAAATCCATATTGATCATCTGGAACTTGACTTGTATCAATGAGCTTACAAGTTTCTGGTATTTTAATACAGATATCTTCATCAATTCTAATTTTATTAACCATTTCAGCAAGTTTTTTAAATTTTAATCGATTACTTTCTATTTCTACTGGTGCAGTGATATATTCTCCTCCTTCTAAAGAACCTGATAATTTATAGATAGTAGTTCCAAATTGATATGGAACGAGCCGCATTATTCCTCCTTCTCTTTCTAATTTCCCCTTCACTAGTCCTCCTTTTCTACCATCAAATAGTAATCCCTTACTTTTTAATAATTCAATATCATGCAATGTAAATATTGTTTGGTCATTTTGATGGTTTATACGTCTTTTATTCTCATTCATATAATAAGATACTCTTTATTGATTAATTTTTTATAATGATAAACATCTCCTTATTGATATAAAAGCATTTTTTGTAAATACCTCATCATGAAAGCACATCAAATAATGACATAAAAACAACTAATTAATACTCATTTAAAAGCATAAACTATTTAGCCGTTATTTAAAAAAGTATTTATACAAAAAATTAATTTTATGTCAGCTGAAATATCTCATCAAATCATCCTAAAAAGAACTACAGGTGGTCATTTTGCAACCATTACTGTAGAAGAAGAAAACAATTTGATCTTTATTGACTGGAATGGATTTCTTTCCGTGGAGTTGGTAAAAGAAGGTTCAGAAGAACTTTTAAAGATTTTTAAATCTTACCAACATATTCATAAAATTCTTGTCAATAATAAAAATGTGTCAGGTCCATGGAGTAAAGCCAATGACTGGTATGCTAATGACTGGAACCCAAGAGCCATTACTGCAGGTTTAAAATACATGGCTATTATTGAATCAGAAAACATATTTACTCAGCTTTCTTTAAAAGGTTTTCAAAAAGTATCTGGAGGCTATGAAGCTCAAAGATTTCTAAGAGAAGAACAAGCCAGAAATTGGTTGCAATCTGTATAAAAAATCAATAAATTTATTTTTATAGGTAGGTAATAGGCCCTGTTTTGACATTAAAGTCTATTCAGGGTCTATCTTTACATCATAATTAAAAATTCCAAAGCAAATTACTTTGGAGTTTATCTTTGTTCATTCTTTAACTTTACAGCAATATATCACTACAGATTTACTGTAGTATGTATATGCTAAAAAATTAGAATCTCTATAAAATTCATCCTAAGTCAAAAATAGAAAAAAAAGCCAAAAGAAAATATCTCTTGGCTTTTATAGCTCGATTTGATTCTTTTAATAATGATTTTTCAAATCAGTTCAGTACATCTTGAAAGTACGAATTTTATACCTCATTTTATAGAAATAATGAGAAAGTTTAATGTTAAATTAGTTCAATAACATCTTCTTTCTGCAAAGGTTTGCTAACAAATTTTTTTACAAACGGATAATGTTCGACTTTTTTCCGATCTTCCCCATGAGTGGAACTGGATGCTACTATAATGGGTAATTTTTTAAAGTTTGGATAGAATTTTTTTTCATAAATCTCTAAAAACTCAAACCCATCCATGATAGGCATCATCAAATCTAATATGATAAATTCAGGACGAGGAATATTACTTTCTTCCATACATTTTTCTAAAAATGCCATTGCCTGTCCTCCATCTTTTGCAATAATGGCCATTAATATTGGATCAATCGTTTTTACCATGCGCTCCGTGATCATTACATCTATGTCATCATCTTCAATCAGTAAATAATGCTTCATTATACCATTGTTTTTTACATTAAGATTAATGGAATTTGTTAATTAGCATCAACGTCTTTTAGATATTATTCCTAATTAAGGTAAACAAAAAATATTTATGAACAAAGGTGACAATTTGATTAAATAAAAGAGACGACTTTCTCAAGCCGCCCTTTTACACATTACTTGTCAATAGATAATCTTCATTAGCCATTCTCAATACATCACTAATATAAAAAAACGAATTAAAATACCCAATTAAAGGTAATTATTGTTTCCATCTGATGAATAGAAATAACATGAATTTAATAAAAAAAAGAACCCTTCAATAAAAGTTTTTTTAATTTTTAACGCTAATTACTAATAAATATGGGCTAGAAACGCTGTTGTAAATTAATCATATTAAGGCATGTGTATTTTGTCATATAAAATATCTGGATTTACCTTGATCATTTTCTTATTCTTTTAATCAACAGCTTCTTTCTTCTTAAAAAGAATTATGGGAAAATAATCGGTTTAACAATTTTAGAAAGAAAACTTTCCAAGCTTAGAAAAACTAGAACCTAAGATTTAATAGAAACTGCTCCTGATTCATGGTCATTGTAGATCAACAAAATAGTGTTAATTAACATGCAAATAGATAACCTATTTGGGTACTTTATAGAAGACCTCATTGATCAAAACATGAAATTACTAATCCCAGAAAATTTCAAGGAACAACGTATAAAACATAGAGAACAGTATTTTCAAAATCCCAAACTGAGACCTATAAACATAAATTTAGAACCTTTAAGGCTTAAAAAAATATAAATATATTTCCTGTTGAAATTTGTTTGAGCCCAATATTGTGAATAGGTAATATGATTATTTCTGCTACCATTACTGCTTTTTCAAACTCATAAAATACATTTATAATGAGTTAATTTCATCAAAAGATAACTGGCAAACCTTAACTTTCGACCAGGATCAGAATAAAATCGAATTACTCATTGGCAAAAAAGATTATATCATTCTGCAAGTAGAAAATCAGGAATATTGGTTGGTACCTGATACATTTACACAGCTATATCAGGATTCTAATTCGCTCATTCACTTTATTTAAAAAATTCTATTAAATGATTAATCAGTTATATTTCTTGCTAAAAACTCAATCCATACTTTTTCAATGAGTATAGGTAATTCTTTAATATCATCCTTTAAAGTATAGGCTTCTGCCCGACTTTCAATTTCTTCTTTTATTGAGTTAGGTAACATACAACCTGTTATAAATATAAATGGTATAGAAGCATCATGACTTCTACTCAATAACAACGCCTCATAACCATAAAATCCTGGCACATCATAATCTGCTAAGATAATATCTGGTTTTAATTGGCTTAATAGCTCTTCAAATTCTTGTTTATTTACACATACTCTAATTTCGGCTTCAATCCCTGATTTCTTTAATTGTCTTGAGATCAAAAATACATCATCAGGCTCATCTTCTAATAATACGATATTTTTAATATCAGACATCATTGTAATATTTCATCTTCTATTTATTTGATCTAGAGTTGTTTAATTTCTTATTCTATAAACAGTCTTTTCATGATATAAAAGTAGCCAATTATAGGCTCTTTTAAAAGCGATATTCATTTATTATCTTCAAAAAAGACATGATAACTTTATTTGGTTTTTATTATTTTATGAATAATTTCATTGCGACTAAAACACTTAAAAAGATTCTATTAATTGATGATGATGACTTTTATAACCAGATGTTTGCTTATTCACTTTTAATTATTGATCCATCTATTCAACTTCATATTGAAAAAGGAGTAGATGCAGCAATAAAATATCTGTTGGAAAATAACTATCCAGATTTAATTTTAGTGGATATTAATATGCCACATAAAAATGGTTTTGAGTTTCTGAAATTATATGAAGATTACTTTACCTTCAATCATAATTATCCATTGATCTATATAATGACTTCTTCTATTTTGAGTAATGATAAAAGCATTATTACAAAATATGCTTCTCTAGATGGATTCAAGTTGAAAAGAGATATTATTGCAACAATGAAGGATATCATGACTGAAAAATTTAGATAGCATTTAATATACACTATTAGTCACTATCTTCATCTATTAAATTTGACCCTTTTACTACAAATACGATCCTTAAATTCCCTTTCCTCGATTAAGTCAATTGAATCAAGCAATAACCGAAACAATTTATATCATATACACCTTGTCTGGCTATTACCCCTACAATCAATTTTATCCCAAATTTTGAGCTAAATACAGCACTAAAGTTAACATAATAAAATTTCAAAATTTTAGTAAACAGGAGTTGGTTATTTATATAGAATAACTAAAAAAAGAAGATAGATAGTCTATGCATAGAACTTGATTCTTCACTTTAACCAATATAACTATTGGCGAAGAATTAAACCAAATAAACGATTATATGTGAAGGATCGCTTTTTTAAGGTTATTCTTCATTATTTTTTCCTAAGAGTTAGGCATTAAAAGAGAAAAACTAATCAAACAAAAAAACTATTAAATAACCCCTATATAACCTTATATATTCCGATACTAAAACTCATCAAGCTAAATATTTATTCATTTAAGTCTTGAATACTTAAAGAAAAAAATGAGACCATTTTATAAAAATAGTCTCATTATTGTAAAGGGTTTTAGCATATTCAAGTTTTCAAGAGAAACTCGATAAAAATGTCTTTGAATTCAACTGAGCTAATCTCAGTTTGTTTATAAATATTTCTTATACTTTATCCTCTAAAGAATTGAGCCTAATTGGGATCAAACTTATCAGTTCCTGTATCACTTCTGCTGTGAGCGGCTTTTGTTTAAAATAGGCTATTTCTTCTATCTTTTCTGCTCTATCATGATCATCAGGATTATTTGTTGAGGATAGCATCACAATTACTGGAAGATACGCTAACTCTTGCTTTAACTTTTTATATGCTGTTATGAATTGCCATCCATCCATCAATGGCATATTGATATCTAAAAATATGAGTGAGGGTGGTGCTTTTCTTTCTTGAATCCTTTTTTTTAGATAGTTGATGGCTTGTTCTCCATTTCGAACTGCATCTATTTGTTTTGCTATATGTAGCCTATCAATAGTTAAATGATTTAAAAAATTTGTTATTTCATCATCGTCTATGAGCAATACTGTATCAATTTTTTTCTGCATTGTTAATTCCACAAGTATATATGAAAAAATAGCCCGCCATTAATCAAAATGGCAATCAAATGTTCTTCATTTAATTGCTTAAATGAACTTGTAAAAAGCGTTAACGATATTGCTATAACAATATATAAACATACGCTCTTTCTAAGCATATTTATATATTGTCTAGATAAATTAATTAATACAGCCTAATAAAGTATTTTGTATGAAGATAAATAACTTTTTTTGGTCATACTTATCTCCAAATTGAAAACCATCTTAAAGCTTAAAAGTTCATACAAATTCTAGAATTTTATTCCTATCCAGTGGCTTTAATATAAACTCTTTTACAAAGCTGTAAGACATGGCTATTTCTTTATCATCCGCATGTAAAGAGGTAGTTAATATAATTACTGGGACTTCTGACATAAATGGATAAATAAGCTTTTCATACATTTCCAAAAACTCAAATCCATTGACAATGGGCATCATCAAATCCAACAAGATAAATTCCGGTTTGATTACTTGCCTATTTAATATTTCTTGCAAAAAATTGATCGCCGCTTCCCCATCTTTAAATGTCACTGAATTGATAGAAGTCTCTACCATCTTGATCATTCTTTCAATTATTAAAATATCAATATCATCATCCTCTATGACCATATAATATTTCATCAGAAAAGTAATTAGCGTTAAAATCTCAATTTATTATCTCTATGAACATACCTATTTTCATAGAAATTACAAATGCCATTTTCACTTTTTAACAAGACTCTAATTTAATAATCAATATGATTAACATCTAATTTGTACTTTGTTAAGATGCTAATTGGATTAATATAACTCTTTTTATCAATCTTTTTGGAATATAATATATTCTTTTTGCTACTACTTTATACCTAAAAAATGTATATTAATACTAATATTACTAACTGAATCAATTGCTTGATGTATTAATACCGCTACAATGAATTTAGATTTACTTACCAGCCATATTATTGAATCCTCTAATGATGTTATTATCAGTATTAGCCTTGATGGTAACATTAATTATTGCAATTATGCTACTGTAAAAAACTATGGTTATGCTAAAGAAGAATTATTAGATAAACCCTATCATATTTTATTGCCTCAAGAAAAACTGGCAGAATTAGCTAAAATCATGGAGAGCTTGATGTTTGGAGAATATATCGATACGCTTGAAAGTATCAGGTTATCCAAAGATCAAAAAAGAATCAAAGTTTCTGTTGTCTTTTCTCCTGTTAAAAATAATATGGGTAAACTCATCGGATTCTCCATCATAGAAAGAAGGTTAACAGAATATAGAAAGGCTGAATCCAGATCTCAAGCACTCATTGAAACGGCTCCTGATGCGATGGTGATCGTCAATAATTGTGGGCAAATCATATTAGTAAATGGGCAGGCAGAAAAGCTCTTTGGTTACACAAGAAATGAGCTTTTAGGCCAAGACATTGAAATACTCATTCCTGATCGTTTTTTAGATAAGCATAGCTCACATCGGAAAAGTTTTTTCTCTAACCCGCATACCAGAGGTATGGGTAGAGATATGGAATTGTGGGGGAAAAAGAAAAACGGAGAAGAGTTTCCTGTTGAAGTGAGTCTTGGTCCATTAAGAACCGAAGAAACTTTATTGGTTTCGGCTGCCATTCGAGATATTTCTGAAAGAAAATATGCGGAAGAAAAATTTAAAAGATTACTGGAATCTGCTCCAGATCCCATGGTGATTGTGGATCAAAATGGAGCCATTACTTTAATTAATGGACAAACAGAAAACTTATTTGGCTATTCCAGAGATGAATTATTAGGTCAACAAATAGAGCTGCTTATCCCTGGTAAGTTCAGAGCACAACATCCTGAATACCGAAAAAAATTCTTTCAAAACCCCAAACTCAGACCCATGGGTATGAATCTGGAATTGTTTGGCTTAAAAAAGAATGGGGAGGAGTTTCCTGTTGAAATTAGTTTGAGCCCCATACAGGAAAAAGATTCTATGCTTGTTTCAGCAGCCATCAGAGATATTTCTGATAGAAAATATATCAAACAACTTGAGCAAAAAAATAGAGAATTAGAACAGTTTGCTTATATCGCTTCACATGATTTACAAGAACCACTACATACTGTCAAGAGTTTTGTACAGCTATTAAAAACGGATTATCATAATCAATTGGATCATCAGGCACAACAGTTTTTGAGTTTTATCTTCCAATCTACTTCTAGAATGGAAAAGTTAATCTATGGCTTACTCGAATATTCTCGAATCGGTAAACAAAAACAGTTATCACTTGTCGATTGCAATAAACTCCTAAAAGAAGTAATTGATGACCTACATGCAAAAATAGTAGAAGCCAAAGCTACTATTCATGTAGATCATCTTCCTACTATAGATGCCTATAAAACTGAATTGTGGCAATTATTTCAAAACTTGCTAAGTAATGCCATTAAATTTCGCAAGCAAGATGTAGACCCGATAATTCATATCAGCTGTATTCAAAATAACAATGAATCCACTTTTAGCATTCAAGACAATGGCATAGGAATTCAGTCGAAATTTTTTGATAAAATCTTCATCATTTTTCAAAGATTACACTTCAGAGAAGATTTTGAAGGAACGGGCATTGGCCTGGCCCAATGCAAGAAAATTGTAGAATTACATGGTGGAAAAATTTGGCTTGAATCAAATCCTGGAATGGGCAGTAATTTTTTATTCACTATATAACATGACTTACTATGAAGAAGATAAATAGCATTTTGCTTGTCGATGATGATGACATCATCAATTATTTAAACAAAATTATTATCACCAGAATGGATATCGCTTTAAATGTTGAATCTGTTCGTAGTGGTGATATGGCACTAGAATACTTAAAAAAAATAACTGTTGAACAAAATCAACAACCCGAATTAATTCTGTTAGATATTAATATGCCTAGAATGGATGGTTGGCAATTTTTAGAAGAATATAAAAACATCAAACACGAATTTTTAAAGGAACCCATCATTGTCATGTTTACGACCTCCATCAATCCCGATGATAGAGAAAAAGCCAGGCATATAGTTGAGGTCTCAGGATTTAAATGTAAACCATTATCTGAACAAATATTAAATGAATTACTCTTGGAATTCCCTGAACTCACAAATTAACTAGCAATAATTAATTGAATTTGTACTTGATAAAAAAACTGCCAATCAATCGACTGGCAGTTTTTCATTTTAACGCTAATTATCGATTAATACATTAGCAATATACTCATTTATTGGTCTTTTTTTAGCTATCAAACACCACTAATAGTGTATCTTTTTAGTTTCCAGTAGTATAGCCTTGATCTTTTAATAACCTTTCTGCTAGTTCTACATCTTCAATCACATACCTGGCTGCTATGTATTTAAGCACATTTCCTTTTTCATCTAATACTGGAGAGATTACTGCATCCACATAATATGGACTGCCATCTTTTTTCCTATTTTTCAAAAAACCCCTAAAGGTTTTACCAGATTGAATGGTTTTCCAGAAAGCTTTAAAAAAAGCTTTGGGTGTATCAGGATGCCTGACTGTTTTATGAGGCTTTCCTATTAACTCTTCCCTTGTAAACTGTGATACTTCACAAAACTTATCATTTACATATGTGATGGTACCATAAATATCTGATTCAGATAAAATAGTAGATTCATTTAACACAGCCATGCGGGCATCTAATTCATTATTTAACATAGAAGTAGTGGCCATTTGCTGATCTAACTCGGCTTGTTTTGCTGAAAGTTGATCCATACTCTCCTTTAATATCTTATCTTGCTCTTCTATCTGAGAAGCCTGCGACTCTAATGCAATTTGTGCCTTTTTACTGGCTGTGATATCCACTGCCAATTTGATGACATTTTTTGGTTTGCCTACATTATCTCTAATGATCGAATAACTTCCATGTAAATAAACAATATTGCCATCTTTCTTTACCCTTTCATATTCTCCCATCTGTGATTTGCCTTCGGCTAAAGAATCCCAAAATGATTGATAAGCTTTGCTATTGCGATAAGCAGATGGCACAAAAATGTGGTGATGCGCTCCTTCTAACTCCTCTATAGAATATCCCATCAACTGCAAGTAATTGGAATTTGCAGCGCGTATATTGCCTTTTAAATCAAATTCAACGGATAACATCCCACTTTCATTGATGGCAGTCATCTTACTGCGTATCTCTTCTTCTTGTCTTTTACTTTCTTGAAGTAAAACATCTACTTGCTGTTTTGATTTGAATACTTCTGTAACATCCTTGGCAAATACTGCGCAGGCACTCACTGCTTTTTTATCATCAAAGATGGGTGTATATGTAGATAAATAATAAGCATCTGCCAGCTGGATATGTTCTGTCACCTGAAAAGTTTCTCCCTCAAATACCCTATCATATAATGCTTTATGTTTTGACCTTTCTTCTTCAGCAAGTATGACAAATACATCTGAACCTTCCTCTATTTGTATACCCAAAGAAGCAATTAAGTTTAAAAAGGTTTTATTAAACTGTAGTAATTTATATTGGCTATCTATTACAAAAATGGAGTCCGCAGAGGCATCTATTAAATTTCTAATAAATAATTCTTTGGCTTCAGTCGCTTTTAATGTTTTTTGTATCTCCCCTTGTGTAGCAGTAAGTTCCTTCATGTTTTCAAGTAATACCTCCTCTTGCTGCTTTAAAATATCAGACTGCTCTTGCGTTTCAGCTAATAATTTCTCAGCTCTTTCCTTTGCTACAATAGTTTCTGTGATATTTTTTCCAAAACAAGCTGCCCCAATTATTTCATTTTCTGTATCCCTTAATGGACTATATACAATGACAAAATACTGGTCTTCTTCTTTAAACTTATAATGTTCCGTTACTTCAAAGGACTCTCCATTTAAGGCTCGATCATAAAAGGATTGGTATTTTTGTTTTTCTTCATTTGAAACGATATCCAGTACATTAAAGCCTTTATCTATTTGCAATCCATAGCCCTTATAAATGGCTTTCGTAGATGTATTACAAAGGAGAATTTGATAATTCTTATCTATTGCAAAAATAGAATCACTTGAAGAGTTAATTAAATCTCTGATAAATACTTCATTACCCTGCACTTCTTTCATCACACGCTGCATCTCTTCTTGAGTAGCTGAAAGCTCTTCCATATTTTGACGCAGCTCTTCTTCCTGAGATCTTAAAGACTCTGCTTGCTGCTGACTTTGAGCTAATAAATGCTGTGTTTTCGCTGTTACTCTTATACTTGATATAATCGAAGCAATGGATTCTCCTAACTTTTCTAAGAAATCTATTTGGTATTGCTCAATCTGATGAAAGGAAGCAAGCTCTATAATTCCCATTACTTCTTCATCTAGTTTTAATGGAACCATTACAAGTGTGCTGGGTGATGCCTCTCCTAATCCTGAGGTGATAGTTAAATAATTCTCTGGCAGCTTTTGTAACAACAGTGTTTCACCCTCAAGATAAATCTGTCCTATTAATCCCTCTCCAAATTTGATATTTCTTTCAACATATTTCCTCCTGTCATAAGCATAACAAGCTGTCAGTTCCAATACATTTTTTTCCTGATTTACAATATAAAAAGCCCCCTGATTCACCTTGAGATATTTTACCAAATTACTGATAATATCGTGGCTGGTCTCATCCAAATCTTGTTGGTTTCTTCTCAATACTTCACTAAAAAAAGCCAGACCCTCGCTTGTCCATTTTCTTTGAGACTCTGTTAAATTAAGGTTTTTCAGTTGGTTTCTCATGCTAATTAATGAGCCGGGTAAGCTCTCAGCAGTTACCTGGTTTTCATCAACTTCTGGATAGGATGTATCTAAATAGCCTTCCTCTATTTTCTTTACAAACAACCTGGCGGAGGAAATCTCTTTTTTCAATGCGCCAACTTCTTTTTCTGAAGCTGTTAACTCTTTTCTTGATACTAAATATTTTGAGAAAATTTGCATAGTAAGTATTTCAATATATAGTAAATATTGCAAGTGGAGTAACCTATCTTTCAAGATGTTGCCGATTTCTCTTGAGCAGGTGTTTGTAAATGATGCGATTGATTTTTTATCAAAAAATGATGTTTGCTTTGTTAAGTAAAAAATTCAATGCTTTAACGAGACTGAAATAAAAAAATATCAGTCGATTAAATATTTTATCCAAAAAGATGGCAAAAATTCTCTTTTAATGTACTTAATTGTACTTTTCCGGCAATTAATAACATTCATCTAACTGATTTTTGTTAAAATTACTATGATACTACATGAAAATTGAGGCAAATTAAAAGCCTAAAAACACAATATTAATCAGATTGATTAATGAGTTATATCATATTATTTAATAATTAATCATTAGACATTTGTATAGCAATACAAGCATCTAAATTATTAACATAAACCCTTTTGAAATGAATCAGCTAGAAAAAGATATCTTGGAAAGATTAAAAAAGCTGAGAAAAGATCATAGTTTTTCTCAATTAGAGGTTGCTCAAAAACTTGGTTTTAACTCTCCTATCGGCTATAATAAAATAGAAAAAGGATTGACTGACTTAAAAATCAAACATCTAATTATCTTATCTGAATTCTATCATCTCCCTTTTGAAACTTTTTTTTCAGAGAGTTTTAATACAGCTACTTTTGATTCTTCTAATCAGAATGATACAATCCATCAATTAAAAATAGACAATCAATTGCTCAAAGAAACACTGGCAAACTTTAATTACTTAATTAAAAGATTGAAACTCGCTGAGGTATAAAACATAGCTCATAAAAAAGCCCAATTCAATAAATCAGGCTTTTCCAAGCTATGTTTTAAGTATACATCAATATTCTATTTTAATGCCTAATTTCTAGCATTTTTATTAAAACAATTAGCTTATATTTTTATTATCTCTATTTCTGAATTATTTCCAAAAAGATTGATTTTTATTACTTTTTTATTCATATTGAAAATGAACGATTCATTTTCAATATCATCAACTTTATGACGCACCAAAAAATCATCTATATACTCCATCCATTAATCAATCAGCAAAAATTAAAAAGTGAATTACTTCCAAATCTAGAATTCGCCACTCTCTGTAAATGTCAACATGAAAAAGCATATCTAGAACTTGAAAAAGCAGTTGAACCCAATACAGTAATTAATAAAGGCCACATTAATAACCTCAAGTTATACCTACCTGCCAACCAACCTCATTCCTTTCATCATTTTATTCCCTTTGTATTTATTAAAAGCATCCAAAATCAATTCTTGGCCAGAATCAAGCTTTTAAGTAAATCTAACTGCCTCACTATTCAGCAGTACTTTAACACTTATAAAGACGTGTATTTTGATCTTGTTTATTACAACAAATTTGAGTTTGAAAAAGCTAGAATTGACGAACTATTCAATAAATGGAAACTCTTAGAAATTAAATTACTAAATCTTAATAAATACTATAACATCCCATAAGTCACCTCTTCTTTTTGCTTCATTCTATTCCTAATGTTTTATTTATAAGCAATTTTTACCTTTATAAATACCTCATTCCTATAATTCATATTTAAAAAATCACCTTTTAGTACCTCTCTTTTAATCAAAACAATTAAAAAGATATTTATGTAGTTAGATAAATAACCGAAATGAATAAACCTATCAAGAAAGACTAAACCTAATACTATACTTCATCTATTTTAAAGATAATTGTATTGTATATGCAGCCATTTAGTAATATCGTGTTAGTGGAAAAGGATAAGTCTAATTTGAAGAAAATTAAGCTTAATTTAACTAATATAGGTATACCAACTTATATTCATCTTACCTCAAAAAAAGCATCTTTCATAAAAAAGCTGGAAAAGTTAAATCCGGATATTGTTCTCATTGCTAGCAATGGTGCTGATTTTGATTTAAATGAGACCTTTGACATCTTAAAAGCACTCAATAAAAAACCTTATACAATTTATCTTGCTGAGAATTTAGCTGACCCTATTGCTTCTGCTTTTAAATTTGATATTACTGTTAATAAAATAGATTTAACTGCGCTTCCCATTTTTGTTATGAGTTTTTTACTCTATAAAAAAGTCTTCGCTGAAAGAAAACAAATTGCTGATTTAACTAATCAATTAAGTTTAATCGATAAAAGAATTGCGGGTTAGCAAATAAAAAATTAATGTGTTTCTATAACAATACTATGTAATGAATACACTTGTTAATTCGAAACAGGAGGATAATTTATTCTTCTGTTTTTTTATGTCAGTGCCAATTTATTTTGATTCAGGAAATGAAAAATTTACATGTTAGTAGTATTCTTTGTTTTCTTGATCAAATAACAACTTCACTTTTTTTATCTCTGCTATTTTGTGTCCATCTTGACCATCTTTCTCCATTTCTTTTGTTAGAAAATGATCTTTTCCAAAATAATTTTCTCCTATTTGATCTTTGATTCTTGGTACAAATGGAACATATCTTACTGTATTAAAAATCATAGACTTGCTTTGACTGTAAAACTCAAATATTACTTTATACATCCCTTTTGATTCTTCTAATTCAAAAAAATAAGATATAGGCACTTTAAAAATGATAGCTAACTTCTCTAACTGATCTATATTTAATCTAATAGTTCCTTTTTCTATACTGGCATAACCCATCTGTGAATCGTAACCCATTCTGTAGGATAGCTTGCTAATTGACCAACCTTGTTTTCGTCTGAGCGCTTTTTCAGCCAGTATTTATTCTAATGGATCTAATGCCGGATCTAAACGATTCTTTAAA
>PBYL01000129.1 GCA_002729595.1 Thalassovita sp.
TATTGATGTAATATTTTTAGATAAAAGTGATGTTATTTTTAAAATTAATAATTTTTTATATAAAAATAATCCTATTATTGATTAGGAATAACACAAAAACAACTAATTAATAATGATTAATATTTAGATTAAATAAGGCACTAAAACAAAATGTAACCCATATAAAATAGGCTCTAAGGTCCAAATTGATTCAAAGAACTTTAATAGTTACCGATAAAAAGAGATACATTTTATAACTATTAGTTATTTCAATCTTTAAAAAATTATAAAATAATTAATTTTAGTTATTCGACAATCTAACTATGATTTAATGTAAGTATCATATTATTCCATTATCTCTAGAGAATGAAATCAAACTGGTTACATTATTCACATTTGCTTTTCTCATCATATTCTTTCTATGTACATTAACTGTGTGTGAGCTTATCCCTAAGCTTTTACCAATTTCTTTACTGCTTTTACCTGAAACTAACTTAGTTAATACTTCAAGCTCTCTTTCACTAAATAATTCGATAATTTTATCATCGGATATAAGAGCACTTAAATGATAAGATTCATCAAAATTCATGATTTCAACTTTACTATCATTATCGAAAGTATGATTAGATATATTTGTACATACCACTAAAGAATAAACTAAATTTCCTTTAGTATCTATTTCTAAAATAATATTCTGGTGGAGAATTTTCACATAGTTATTATTCTTTGCTTTCACTCTGTATGTATAAGCAGTTCTAAGATTGGTTTTTTCACTAATGCTAAGTTCATTAAATACTTCTTGAGTTTTAGCACTAATATTTAAAAACTTAAAATAATCATCTTGATGAATCTTATTTGTAAGAAATGAAAGCCCATAAAGTTTAAAGTTTGATAAATCATAACCTAACATACTTTCAATGGATTTAGATAAGTATGCTATATCACCTTTATGATGATCAATCACATATGAGAAGTTTTCCCCAAAAGAATATAAGAATTTAGATAATTTTTTAGGAGTAAAGCTTTTTTTAATACTATCTAAAGTGTTATCAAACTCTTGTTCACGCCATTCTTTTATTAAAGTGTCGTAAGATTTTATATTGACATTTCTTACCACTATAATTACTATTAAGTTAAATAATAAAAATATATGTAGTTGTATGCGATTGAGATAAATAGTTGAGATTGGATTACTAGTATCGAAAATTAATTACCCAATAATAATAATAAAGGATACAATAAAAAAATTTCTTCTAAAGAAAATAAAATCTGATAGGTGCCTCATTAAAAAAGTTCAGTTAAAAATACTTATAGTATGCATGTGTTGCTATTTTCAACATCTGTTTATCTCCATTACTATCTCCATATGCATAAATATTTAAGTATTCTTTTAAGTTAATAACTTCGTTAATACGATTTACTTTTTCAATACCGTAGCAATTTTTATTCAAGATATTACCAGTTATTTTTCCATTACAAATTTCTAGGTTTGTTCCAATTAACTCGAGCTTGTGTTTTTCACACCAATGTTTTAACCAGTTTTCTGGAGATGCAGATACTACTACTACTCTTGTTTCATTGTTTAAATGTTTTTTAATTTCATATAGAGCATTAGTTCTTACTAGTTTTGGAATTATTTTTTCTGAAAAAGCTAAACATGATTTTTCAAAATCATCTACACAGGTATCTTTAAAGAAATAAGTTAATACTAGTTCTTTTGCTTTCCAGTTAGGAATAAATTTTATTTTAAATAAAAAAATAATTGGAGATAGAAGAAAGAAACCAGTATAAAAATTGAAGTATCCTTTACTATATTTTATGAATTCTAAGAAGGTATCTTGCTTAGTTATTGTTCCATCAAAATCAAAAAATGCTATACAATTTTTTTTCATATAATTATTCAATTGAAATATCATATGGCATTCATAAATGCTAAAAACAGATTTAAATATTTGTTCAGTAAAATTTATAAATGCACAATTAAGACCGAATAGAAAATACAAATTTTTTATCTAAGTGATACTTAATAAAGTAACCAATTCCTAAACCAGTAATAGCTCCTAAATATTTAGCCCAACTAAAATGAATAAAATAATAAAACACTGCTTCGAAACACCAAAAAATTAAAGTGGTAAAGATGCCCATTAATGAATATAAGCTAAATATTTTTCCTTCAGTATGTAAATCACTAAAATTCTGAGAGAATACATATTTTTTATCTAAAAAAAATTTAAATATTAATCCAATACCTGTTCCTAACACAATAGCAATTTGTAAACTAAATTTACCATCGTAAAATTGAAAACATACAGCTTGTACTAATATATTTAAGGATGTTGCTAAAATTGCAAAAAGTATATATTTGAATAACATAATTATAATAACTTTTTAAAGAAGTAATACTTTTACTTATCAATCTAAAATTGTGTTTATTTATTTATAATTAACTTTTGTTCACAAACCATTTTAGTATTCATTTTTATACTTGTATCAACAAATATTTTAAATAATCCCAATCATACTAATTGAAATATAAATTAATTTCACCAGATTTACAGTCTGTATTTATAACGATGTATGTGCCTTTATGAGCTGAATAAAATTAACTTACTATTATTTTATTCAATAAATCTTAGTAGATAATAAACTCAAAGAAATGTTATTCAATTCATTCGAATTTATTTTTATTTTTCTACCTGTTACTGTTATAATATATTTCATTATTAATTATAATGGCTTATTTAAGTTAGCAAAGATATGGATATTAATTACATCTTTGTTTTTTTATGGATGGTGGAACCCTAAATATATATTACTAATAATAACATCAATTTTAATTAATTTTTTCTTTTTTAGATTAATAAAAAAAATCTCTGAAAAAAAAAAGAAAAAGTGTATCCTAGTACTAGGAATAAGTTTTAATGTAATAGTATTAGGATATTATAAATATGTAGATTTTTTTATTGAAAATATTAACTCTATAACTGGAACCCATTTTAATTTAGTTAATATTATACTACCATTAGGAATAAGTTTTTTTACATTTCAACAAATTGCTTTTCTAGTTGATAGTTATTTGGATAGACTCAATAAGATAAATTTATTAGATTATTCTGTTTTCGTTTCTTTTTTTCCTCAATTAATTGCGGGACCTATTGTTCATCATTCAGAGATGATGCCGCAATTTTCGGGTATAAAAAGAAAGTTTTTTAATGCATTTAATGTATCAAAAGGCTTATTGATATTTAATATTGGATTGGCAAAAAAAGTTATTATAGCTGATACATTTGGAAAAATTGCAAATATCGGTTATTCAAATACTGAGTTATTAGATTTTGTAGGTAGTTGGGTAACAGCATTTTCATATACAATACAGTTGTATTTTGATTTCAGTGGTTATTCAGATATGGCCATTGGCATTGCATTATTATTTAACATATCAATACCAATAAATTTCAATTCTCCATATAAATCTGAAAATGTTCAAGAATTCTTTAGAAGATGGCATATTACTTTAAGTAGGTTTCTTAGAGACTATATATATGTCCCTTTAGGTGGAAATAGAAAAGGTGGTATTAGAACTTATGTAAATTTATTAATGACCTTTTTGATAGGAGGATTTTGGCATGGTGCTAACTGGACCTTTGTATTTTGGGGTGGATTAAATGGATGTGCATTGATTATTCATAGAGTTTATCAAAAAATAGGTTTTAGGATGCCTAGATTTATTGCAGTAAGTGTGACTTTTATATTCATTATGGTTACTTGGGTTTATTTTCGAGCTAATGAATGGCAAGATGCTACAAATATTTTATGTAGTATGATAGGGCTTAAAAGTGGAGAAGGAGTGCCATTATTTGCAACATATTTAGATAGTCCAATATGGATAATTGGAGTTATTCTATTATTTGGACCAAACTCTAATCAAATTGGAGATAGGTTTAAAACTAATAGTAAATTTTTATTCTTATTAATATATTTATTTATAGTAAATATATTATTTCTAAACTCATCAATAAAAAAGGATTTTTTGTACTTTGATTTTTAAAATGAATTATTTTTTTTCCTCTAAAAACTTTTTAATAAGTTTTTTTATTTTTTCATTATTTTCTAGCATTTGCATAATGCTGATAAATATATATATTGATGTTTATGGTATTTTTGGAGAAAGTAAAAACAAAAAACTTCCAGTTTACTATAATGAAAGAATCTCTAAGTATTTACTCTCATATAAATATATACCAATCAATTATAATACTATAATTGCGGGACCATCTCTTTCAGATAATATAAATATTACACAGTGTGATAGTTCATTAAAAATATATAATATTAGTATTATGGGAGGGAATATTTCAGAAACCAAAATACTAACTATTCATTGCATTGATCAAGGAATTAAAAATGTTATTTTATGTTTAAATCCATATCAATTTAAAGATGTTGGAGAAAAAGAGATAGAGTTTAATGATAAAATTTATTTTAGTGCTTTGGGCTCACTTGATTTATATCAAACTTATTTAGTTGCAATAATAAGACATCTAGAATTATTACCATCTAAATACCCAAAGAATCAAATTAATGAAAACGGGGTTAATAATTATGAAAAATTATTTGAAGTAAATAATGTTAAAGAAAAAATTAAAGATGAGGTGAAAATTAGGCAATTAGAAAAATATTTCATTAATCCTAAGGCTATGCAGGAATTTAAAGAATTAATTGTATACCTGAAAAAGAAAGAAATACAATTTTTGATTTATTTTCATCCAATTCCTTTAGAAATTCTTAAAGCCGATTATAATTCTGTAATGCAATTTCAAAATAAAATTTGTAATATAGTAGGGGATAGTTCAAGAATATTAGATTTTAACCAGCCTAAATATCATCAGTTTACTGCAAATTATGATAATTACATTGATCATGGTCACTTAAGTAAATCTGGATGCGAAGAAATAACTTTAAAAATCTCACAAAGAATTAATGAGTTATTTTTATGAATTTTTGTACCTATATTTTTATAGAAAAAATTAATTACGTTTTTTTAACAGAAAAAGCACTAAATAATAATATTATTTACAGTTATTAACTGATTATGTTATTATGCTGTTTGTTTCCATTCTTTCTATTTATATCTTTAACTAAACATATAAAATCAATCCAATCTAAACTCGTCAAAATCACCTTTTATTATCAATAGTTGGCTTGTACAAACAAGCTCGTATGAAAGTAACCTAATTTTAATATGATAATTCAAATCCAATCGGGTTATGAAAAACAAAATACTTGTTATTGATGATGACCAAGCGATTTGTATATTTTTAAGTGTTGTTTTAAGTAAATCTTTTTATGTAAGTACTGCACATGATGGGATGGGAGCAATGTATTTATTATCAGAAGGAAATATTCCTGATTTAATAATTACGGATCTTGAAATGCCTAACCTTAGTGGTATTGAATTAATCGAAAACTTAAAGAAAAGTAGGTTGTATAGAAATATTCCAATTATCGTTCTTTCAGGCTATGATTCAACATTGAAAGAAGCAGAATGTTTAAATCTTGGTGTTTGTAAATACATTAAAAAGCCCTTTGATCCCAAAAAGCTAGAGAATTCAATTCGTGAGGTTTTATTCAAAAAAGATAAATGAAACTATAAATTAAAAAAAATAATAATGTTTCAAGGAAGCTCAAACTATAACTTAGATGGCCTTGAAAAGGCAATCTCAGCTGTTATACCAAAAAAAGTAAGTCATATTGAAAGTCTAAAGAGTGGAGATTTTTTTTTATATCTCGGCGAAAATGTGGGTGATTTTCAAGTGAAAATTTTAGAATATGGTAAATGCTTGAGTATAGCCTCGATTGAAGAGGCTGAAGTTTGGTTAATTTCAAATTCTAATAAAGTAGATCGTAATTTACCTAAAGCTATTTTTTGTGATTATAGGTTTCCTAAAGAGAAGATAATTCTATTATTAAATAGAATTTCGCAAAATAAAAAGCTAAAAACAATTCCCTTTATTTTATGCTTTCAAGATTCTACGATTGTGGAGATTAGTCAATTCCAATTAGTAAAAGGGATCGATGATATTTATTGTCAAAAAACAAATGGTTTAGAGAACTTGATAAGTAGACTTGAGTTTATTACTAAATTTAAACAATTAAAGTTTCTGGGGAAATTAAGTACTACTACTAGTACTAAAAAGCAAAACTATATTATCCTTTTTTTAAAAAGATCTCTTGATATAATAATTGCCTTTAGTATTATATCATTACTTAGTCCTATTTTTTTGTTGATTGCAATTATAATTAGGGTTGAATCGAAAGGACCAGTTTTTTATGTATCGAAAAGAGTTGGTAAGCATTATAAAGTATTTAATTTCTATAAATTTAGGACAATGGTAGTAGATGCAGATAAAAAAGTAAAAGATTTGATGCATCTAAATCAATATGATTCTTCAGTTTTTTTTAAGGTTAAAAATGATCCTAGAATCACAAAAATTGGAGCATTTTTAAGAAAGACAAGCCTCGACGAACTTCCTCAATTTTTTAATGTACTATTAGGAGAGATGTCTCTTGTTGGAAATAGACCTTTACCAATTTATGAAGCATCTTATTTGACACGTGATGAATGGGCAGAAAGGTTTTTAGCTCCTGCAGGAATTACTGGGTTATGGCAAATTACGAAAAGGGGGAAGAATAATATGTCAATAAATGAAAGAGTCGCATTAGATATTGAATATGCAAGTAATATATCGATTTGGTTGGACTTAATAATAATGTATAAAACTTTGCCGGCTATGCTTCAGAATGAAAATGTCTAAGTTTTCTCCAAACAAAAATATGAGATTATGAAAAAATTTTACTTGTTTTTATCGCTATTACTATTTATTAATAATTGCCTTATAGGCCAAGTGTTGAATCCTGATGACCTTGTGACACGGTGGGAAGACGGTGACCCAACACCTTCACAACCTGCTTTTGGGCAAATAGGTAAATGGGTGGCATCTGAGGTAGTAAATTGGGATACTGAAAGTTTTAAGCCTTATATATTTAAAGGGATGCCATTTAGGCTTATGTTTCCTAAAAATTATGATCCAAATAGAGTTGAAGGTTATCCTATTATAGTAATGTTTCATGGCAGAGGTGAATCTGGTGAAATAACTGATAATGAAAGACAATTGGTTCATGGAGCTAGCTTACATAAAGATGCCATTAATAATGGTGATTATGATGGGTTTTTACTTTATGGCCAGAATACTAGTGGTTGGTGGAATAGTTATCTATACAGTGTAATTAATGAGTTAGTTACACAAAAAATGCCACAAGAAATAAATATAGATATTAATAAAGTATATGTTCATGGACTTTCATCAGGTGGGATTGGTGTTTGGGAGATGATAATAAATTATCCACTTTTTGCAGCTTGTGCTTTACCTATGAGTGCATCCAGCTCTTATCAAAATAATATTCTAAATAGATTAAAATTCACACCAATGTGGATTTTTCAGGGTAGTGAAGATAGTGATCCTCCTCCTGCAAGAACAACTTCTCAAGTAAATGCACTGATTGGACTAGGAGCGGATGTAACATATACAATTTATGAAGGTGTTGGACATGGAACATGGAATAGAGCATATAATGAAAGTGATTTTTTTCCTTTTATGAATAGCGCAAATAAAACAAATCCATGGGTACTTTATGGACAGAGTGAATTTTGTCCGGGAGAAGGAGTGGATGTTACTATAGGTGTTACAGCAGGTTTTGATGATTACGAATGGAGAAAAGATGGTATTATTATTACTGGAGCTAATGGAAATACTATCAATGTAAATGAATATGGTATTTATGATGTGAGAATTAAACGAGGAAGTCAGTGGTCTTATTGGTCACCAATTCCTGTTGAAATAAAAATTAAAGAGCCTACAATAACACCTCCAATAGCTTTAGTTACTAATATGAGTAAAGTTATTCCATCTCCAGATGATAGTGATGGTGTAATATTAGGCTTGCCAGAAGGATATGAGTCTTATCAATGGAGAAGAGTGTCTGATAATTCTGTTGTTGGTACATCTTCAACATTAACTGTTACTACACCAGGTGAATATATTGCTTCTGTAACTGAATTAAATGGCTGTTCAAGTAATTTCTCTGATCCTTTTTTAGTTGTAGACGCAAATGGCAGTAATGCTCCAACTGCAATAAATGGATTAGTTTCGTATGCTCCGTCTAAAACTACTATTCAATTAAACTGGAGTGATAATCCTAATGCAAGTTTTAATGAGATAGGCTTTGAAATATATAGAAGTGAAATATCTGGAGGACCATATGAGTTTATTGATATTACTGAATCAGATATTTTAAGTTATTTAGACGAAGGTCTTGATCCTAATACTGAATATTATTATATAATTAGACCTGTTAATAATAGTGCTGCAGGTCCAACATCACCTGAAACTAGTGCTCGTACCCAAGTAGATACTCAAGCACCAACATCTCCACTTAATTTACAGGTTGTATCTACGAGAAGCAATTTAATTAATTTAACATGGGAGCCTTCTACAGATAATGTTGAGGTTTATCGTTACGATATTTATCAAAATGGGATCAAAGCTGTAGTTACAGAAAGTACTTCTGCAACAATATATAATTTAGTAGAAGGTCAATTGTATAATTTTGTTGTAAAAGCTAGGGATGTAACTGGAAATGAGTCACCAGCAAGTAATCAGGTAGTAGCAATAGCTGCAAATTCTGGATTAATTTATTCGTATTATGAGGGTACATGGAGTGCTTTACCTGATTTTAACACGTTAACTCCTGTTGCTTCTGGACAAGTTGATAATGTTGACATAAGTTTACGTGAACAGGACAATAGTTTTGCTTTTTTATGGGAAGGTTTTATTAATATTTCTGTTGCAGGTACTT
Organism: Thalassovita sp.; assembly: GCA_002729595.1. GTDB lineage: Bacteria > Bacteroidota > Bacteroidia > Cytophagales > Flammeovirgaceae > Chondrinema. The sequence goes on from PBYL01000129.1 coordinate 8,896, forward strand.
ATACTTTTGAAACTCGATCTGATGACGGAAGTAAATTATATATTGGAGGTTATGATGAAGTATATCTTCTTGTTGATAATGATGGCTTACATGGTACAACATCTGTAAGCGCTGCTTATACCTTTGATTCACCAGGTACATATCCTATAGCAATATCTTTTTTTGAAAACGGAGGAGGAGAAGTGATGGAAGTTTATTGGTCAAATGATCAGGGTCTTTCTAGGGAATTAATTCCAGATTCAGCATTTGGGTCTAATATAGAGTTTTTGGGAGATGTTCCAAGTTTCCCGACTAATCTTACAGCGCAAGTAGTTTCGTATGAACAGATAAATCTAAATTGGATAGATAATAGTGATAATGAAACTGGATTTCAGATTTATCGAGCAGATAATCCTTCTGGCATTTTTTATCCAGTTAAAATTGTTCCAAGTAATACTACAAGTTTTAGTGATGTAGGTTTAGAAGCTCAAACAACATATTATTATAAAGTATTAGCTTTAGGTGAATATGGAGATTCAGGGTTTTCAGATGAAATTAATACTGGATTAACATATTATTATTATGAAGGCAGCTTTAGCAATCTAGATCAACTTGAAACCGCTACTCCTGTTTTAACTGGTACAGATACTAACTTTGATTTAACTCCAAGAGAACAGAATAATAACTTTGCATTTAAGTGGGAGGGAAACATAAGAATACCAGAAGATGGTGAATATACATTTTATACAGCATCAGATGATGGGAGTGAATTATTTATTGATGATACGCAAGTTGTATTTAACGATTATAATCAAGGTAAAACGGAACGTAGTGGTGTAATTACCTTATCTGAAGGAAGTTATCCTATTAAAGTATTATTTCGACAAGGAACGGGTAGCTATGTTATCGATGTAAGTTGGGCTGGTCCAAATATTAGTAAAGAATTAATACCAGAAGATGCTTTAAGGGAGCCAGATATAAATGCTACAACATTATCGTTACCATTACCGCCAAATAAGCCTGAATCAGTTTCAATAACACCACTTACTAATACATCTATCAAGTTAGATTGGATTGATAATAGTAATGATGAGAGTTCATTTGAAGTTTATCGTTCAGCAAATGATAATACTAATTTCTTGCCTTTTACTACATTACCTGCAAATTCAGTATCATATGTCGATGTAAATTTATTTCCAGGAGTTGAGTATTTTTATAAAATTGTAGCAGTGAATGTTGGAGGAAGTTCAGAATCTGATGAAGTGAGTAGTAAAACTTTAAATACTTCTCCAGAGGTTACTTCTATACAGAATCAATCTATGCGATTTAATACGACTCTAACGATCAATCTTTATGCAGAAGATGTTGATGATAACTTCTTAAGTTATTCCGTTAACAATTTACCTTCCTTTGGTCAATTAGTTGATTATGGAGATGGTAGCGGTCAACTTATATTTAACCCAACTACAGCACAACAAGGTACCTATTCAGATATTTCTGTTACAATAGATGATCAAAATGGAGGAATTGTTAGCACTGTTTTTTCATTGGAAGTCAATGATAATTATTTACCTACATTAGATTTAATTGACAATCAAACTTTAAGTGAAGGAAGTTCTTTAGAAATTACATTATCTGCAGAGGATTTAAATACATCAGATGTACTTACATGGTCATCAGAAGGTTTACCTCCTTTTGCAACTCTAACTTCCACAGTAAATGGAATAGCAAGTTTATTATTAGAACCTAGTTTTTCGGATGTAGGTACTTATACAGTGATGGTAACTGTGGCAGATTCTAAGGGAGGAACAGATAGTCAAGTATTTAATATTAATGTGGAGGATACACCTGTTGGTCAAACTATATATATAAATTTAAATGGAACTGGTTTTGATGCTTCTTCTCCTTGGAATAATACTCATAAAGATGCAGCAAACGGAGATGATTTTGGGGATTTGCTTGATGATCAAGGGAATGTAACCTCAGTTGGAATTACTACTTCTGATTTTGGATATAATACTTTAGGATCAACCAATAGTAATGGAGTTTATCCTGTAAATGTGATGCGCACTTCTTATTTTTCAAGTAGAAGTTCTGAATCGATTACAGTATATGGACTAGATAATTCTTTAAGCTATGATTTTGTGTTTTTTGGAAGTCGGAATGAAGCTACCGTTATTAATCGAAATACAGTTTATACAATAAACGGTCAAAGTGTAACATTAAATGCTTCTACAAACAGTACAGAAACTGTAGAAATATTGGGTATTTCTCCAGATGCAAATGGAGAAATAGGAATCACAATAAGTCGTGCTTCAGGTTCATCATATTTATATTTAAATGCTCTTGTAATAAGAGGTAATTTTGATGATGGAACTATACCTGCAGCACCTCGTAACCTTGCTATAAATTCGGTAAGTGGTGAACAAATTGAGATTACTTGGCTAGATGCTGCATATAATGAAGATGGATATGAAATTTATCGATCAACTGATGAATTAGGGCCATATACATTATTAAATCCTGGAGGCACATCAAGTAATGTAACTTCTTATATAGATAATACCATTGCAGGAAGTACTACCTACTACTATAAAATTCGTTCATTTAATGCAAATGGTATTTCAGATTATTCAGAAATACTTACTGTTAGTACACCTAATGCACCTCCAGTTCTTAGTGCAATTGGAGTTATATCTGTAAAAACTGATGAATTGATTACTGTTAATCTTACTGCTTTGGATAGTGACCCAGGAGATGTTTTGACTTTTTCCGTTAGTAATTTACCAGAGTTTGTAGATTTTACTGATAATGGAAATGGTACAGCTGATATGGTACTTTCTCCTACTAGCTCCGATGAAGATATTTATGATGATATAGTTATTAGCGTTGAGGATAATAATGGAGGGATTGATTCTGAAATCATATCAATAAATGTAACTAATAGTGATATTTTGTCTGTATACATTAATTTTAACAATACATTAGATGAAACATTTCCTTGGAATAATACCTCAACATTGCCATCTGCTGGATACTCAATGAATAACCTTGAAGATGAGACTGGAACCGGAACGGGAATAAATTTAACATTAGTTGATGCATGGGCAGGTGATAATTCTTTAGGCGTTAATACAGGAAATAATTCTGGGATATATCCAGATAACGTTATTCGTACAGCTTATTGGGAAAGTACTACAAATACAAAGCGAATCCGTTTATCAGGTCTTTCAACTAATAATAAATATAATTTTATTTTCTTTGCAAGCCGAGATGGAGAAGGTAATAGAACTACAAATTATTCTATTAATGGTGAAACAGTTTCTCTTAATGCTTCTTATAACTCAACTAATACTGTTCAAATAAACGGTATATCTCCAAATGTGTCTGGAGAGGTTACTGTTAATGCCAGTAAAGCTTCTGGAGCTAGTTATGGTTATTTGAATGCTATGATTATTCAAATATATGAAGATAATGGATTACCACTAGCTCCTTCTGATTTAGTTGCTGCAGGTACTTCTTCTAATAGTATTAGTTTAGATTGGTCAGATAATTCAGATAATGAAACAAATTTTGAGATTTGGAAATCTAGTAATTATACTGGTCCTTATTATCTAGTGCACACAACAGAAGCTAATGAAACAGCTTACAGTGAATCAGTTTCTACAAATAGTACTTTTTACTATAGAGTTCGAGCAATAAATTCCTTTGGAGTATCCGATTTCACGGAGATTGTAGGAGCTTCCACAATAGCATTTACTGTAAATATTAATTTTAATGCAGATAATCCTGCTGGGGCTCCTTGGAATAATTTTAATTCAGACCCATTTCCAAATACTTTGCTTAATAATTTGGTGAATAATTTATCAAATAATACAGGTATATCTATTCAAATTGTAGAAAGTAATCCTGATTTTGATGAATTTTCTTTTGGATTTGATGGTACAAACCCTTATGGTATGGTTACAGGAAGTAATTCAGGTGTTGTACCTGATAATGTGATGCGTAGTACATATTGGATGGATCCTAATAAAGCGGCACAGTTACGTGTAACTGGATTAAATTTAGCATTTTCATATAATTTTGTATTTTTTGCTAGTCGTGATGGAGGGGGGAATCGCTCTACTAATTATAGTATTAATAATCGTATTGTAACTTTAAATGCTTCCTATAATACTTCGAATACTGTTCAAATTAATGGAGTAAATCCAGATGATAATGGAGAAGTTTTAATTACAGTTGCAACTGCTCCTGGGTCTTCATTTGGTTATATCGGAGGTTTAATGATACAAGCATATCCAAAAACAATAACATCACAAAGCAATACTCGTATTGCAGCTATTAATAATAATGATGATCATGAAATATCAATAAGTTCAAGTCAAATTAATACTGCATATCCAAATCCATTTGAAGATCACATCTCTCTATCTCTTGAGCTTAATGCTCTTGATAAGATTAATATTTCAATTAGAAGTATAACTGGACAATTAATATACACAAAAGATGAGATGATATTAGAAAGTGGATATCACAATATTGATTTAGATCTATCTAAGAAATCGTTAAATTCTGGTTTGTATTTAATTGAGGTAGAAAGTTTTGAGTTAGGAAAACAAATTGTGAAAATGATAAAATTATAATTTTATATTAGTACTTAATTAAAAAACTAAATATGGTTAGACTACATAGCATGGATGCTTTAAGAGCGATAGCAATGTTTTTAGGAGTGTTACTCCATGCTATGATGTCTTACCAACATGAGCCGAGAATAGAATGGCCACAAGATTTAGATTATAATTCAATAATTTTTGATATAATATATAATTGGATTCATGCCTTTCGAATGCCATTATTCTTTTTAGTTGCTGGGTTTTTTGCTCGTTTTTTATATTATAGAATTGGTTATAAAAAATTTATAAAGCATCGATATAATCGAATTATAATTCCATTTATCTTTAGTTTAATAATTATAATACCTTTTTCTGTTTTTCCTTTTCAGTATTATTTGGTTCATCAAAAAGGTTTATCTTTTATAGATACTATACAATTGGCATTAACACAGACTTTTAGGTGGAATGGATTATTACATCTATGGTTTTTGTATTATCTAATAATCATGTATTCTTTAATGATCTTAATAATTAGATTTGCGAAAAAATTAAACCTAACTCGATATCAAAAATTTCAATTTACCTATCGTCCTATTTCATTACTAGCAGCTAGTACTTTTTTAGGACTAATATTTTACTTTTTTTATGATATTAAAGTAGAACCATGGGGAGGAGTATCTATAAAACTGGGACAAGTTCTTTTTTATGGATTGTTTTTCTTTTTAGGATATACAATGCAACGTAATGTAAACACGCTTCAAAGTGGATCCCGCTTTATGTGGATATATTTAACAATTGGATTATTGTTACAAATTCCATTGTATCTATTAAAGGTTGAATATTATACAAATGAGGAGGCATACCTAATTATCAAACTCTCACATAATATGTTACATGCTTTCCAAGTATTTTTACTTACTTTTGGTATGCTAGCTCTTTTTACAAAGCTATTTCATAAAGAAAATAAAGCAATTAGGTATTTTTCAGATGCTTCTTATTGGATTTATCTTATTCATTTTCCAATTGTTATCAGTGTACAAATTTGGTTAATGGAGAGTATGGTACCTGGATACCTGAGATTTTATATAGTGTTATTAATAACTACAGTTTTTTCTTTTTTTACTTATCACTATTTAGTACGGTTTACGATTATAGGTAATTATTTGCATGGGTCTAGACATAAAGAACTAACTATGCATACCACTGCAGATACTTAATAAAATGCTAACATTATTAAATGGAATGCCAATAGATATTTAATTTTCTTATATTTCAATAACAGATGTCCAAAATATTCATTTTAGTTTGGTCTTCATAAGTCTTAGATATGTATTTTATATCACTTATTATTCTTTTATATTTTTTATTAGCAACCCTGTATGTTCTTGTTTTGGCAATTGCGGGAAAGCTAAATTATGGCGCCAATATTAAAGCATCGAATACAAAAGCCAAAGTAGCTATTTTTGTTCCAGCTTATAAAGAGGATAACATTATAATTTCCGTTGCTAATAAACTTCTACAATGTAACTACTCAGAAGAATTATTTGATATTATAATTATTGCTGATTCTTTTAAAAAAGAAACTATTATTGCTTTAAATAAACTTCCCATTAAAGTAGTTGAAGTCTCTTGGCAAGAAAGTACAAAAGCTAAATCATTAAATTTTGCATTAAATTTATTTGATGGTAGTTATGATATAGCGATTATTAGTGATGCAGATAATATTTTGGAAATAGATTTCATTAATAAAATTAATGACGCATATCAAAGTGGATATCATGTAATTCAAGGTCGAAGAATAGCAAAAAATCTTAATACTTCATTTGCTATTCTTGATGCTTCTAGTGAAGCTATCAATAATCATCTATTTAGGAAAGGGGCAAATGCTTTAGGATTATCATCAGCTCTAATTGGATCTGGTATGGCATTTAATTTTCAATTACTAAAAAATGAATTGAGTAATATAGATGCAGTTGGAGGTTTTGATAAAGAATTACAACTCAATTTAATTGAGGCTGGATATAAAATATTGTATCTTGAAGATGCTATAGTTTATGATGAAAAAGTTGATAAGCCGTCTACTTTTGGTAGACAAAGACGAAGATGGATATCAACTCAGTTTATTTATCTTAAAAGTCATTTTCATAAAGGGCTTAGAGCTATGATTCAAGGAAATTTCAGTTATTTTAATCTGTCTATATTAACTAATGTATTTTTATCAAGGATACTTACTCTTGGTGCTTTGTTTGGTATTTCAATCTTATACTCTATTATAAAAGGACCTTTTAATTTACAATGGTGGCTTTTGTTTGTTACATATAGCTTCGTTCTTTTTATCTCACTACCTAAAAAAATGTTTAACAAAAATACACTGTTAGCACTTTTAAGTTTGCCAAATGCTTTTATAATTATGTTGATTTCCTTTTTGAGGATTAAAGGCGCTAATAAAACATTTATACATACCAAGCATACGAATGTAGAAATAGAAAACCCTGTTTTATGATGATATTAATATAAAGTCATGGATAGAATAGGTTGAACAAAAAAAACATATATAAATATATGAGAATAGGTATTGAAGCTCAAAGACTTTTTAGAGAGCGAAAACATGGTATGGAAGTAGTTGCTCTTGAAACTATTCGGGAACTTCAAAAACTAACCCATTCACATGAAATAGTTGTTTTTGTAAAAGAAGATAATCATGTTTGTATTACTTCAAATGATACTATGGAAGTTGTACAATTACCATCTTCCCCATATCCAGTTTGGGAGCAATTATCACTAAGAAAAGCTTTAAATAAACACAAAGTTGATTTGATCCACTGTACTGCTAACACAGCACCATTGTTTCTTAAAAAAAACTTGATTCTCACTCTTCATGATATTATATATTTAGAATCAGTATCCTTTTCAGGAAGTGCTTATCAAAATTTTGGTAATTTGTATAGAAGGTTTATAGTGCCTAAAATAGTTGATCAGTGCTCTTTTATTATAACTGTTTCAAATTATGAAAAAGAATGCATTAGTAGCAGATTGGATGTAAATCCTGAAAAGATAAAAGTTGTTTACAATGCTATAAATCCTTCTTTTAAAGTATATGAGGATGAAAGTTTGAGTCGGATAAAAATAAAATATGATTTACCTGAAAGGTTTATTTTACATTTTGGGAATACGGCACAAAAGAAGAATACAATTGGAACATTAAAAGCATTTGCAGAACTTAAAACTAGTGAAAAACATAAAAATCTATATCTAGTAATTACTGATTGTAAGGAGGATTATATTGATAATATTTTGCAAGGAATCAAATCTAAAAATATTAAACCTTATATTAAAATACTTGACTATGTTCCTTTTATAGAAGTACCTTTTCTTTATAATTTGGCAACAGTTTTTATGTATCCTTCACTAAGAGAAAGTTTTGGCATGCCAGTTTTAGAAGCAATGGCTTGTGGAACACCTGTTGTGACATCAAATACATCTTCGATGCCAGAAATTTCAGGTGAAGCGGCAGTTTTAGTAAATCCTTATGACCCTTTTGAAATAGCATCTAATACAGATTACTTATTAAGTAATTCTAAGTATTATTCTAGTAAAATAGAAGAGGGTATTATACAATCAGAAAAATTTAATTGGACTAATACAGCAAAGGAAATATTAACAATTTATAATGATATATCTATATGAATAATGTGAAAACAATTTCTAAAATATGCTATTCAAAAGCAGTAGATATAAAAAGATTAAACTTTATAGTTGATGCTATTGAATCTAATATAGAGGGGGATAAGGAGGTTTTAGATGTGGGATGTGGTAATGGTCTTATAAGCACACATTTAGGTCAGTTAGGTTATGAGGTCATGGGAATAGATATCAGTGAAAAAGCAATTAATAAAGCTATTTCAAAAAATGTATTGCCCAATGTTTCCTTTGCAGTATTAGATGCTGAAACATTGAAAGAAAAAAATAAGAAGTATAGTGTAATTATTTGTAGTGAAGTATTAGAGCATTTACAGGAACCTGATAAAATGCTTGAAAGTTTAAGTGATATTTTAAGCGAAACAGGAATATTAATTATTACTGTACCTAATGGAAAAGGACCACGAGAGGTTTTTATAACAAAACCTATGCAGTGGTTGAAAGATAATTCTAGATATTTGTGGGGGATAGTTGAGGGAATTAAAAAGTTATTAGGTTATAATGGTAAAACTGAACAATCAGATGCTGATGACCTTACTCATATACATTTCTTTACCAAAAAATCCCTGAAGAATTTATCTGCAGGAAAAGGATTTAGTCTGTTAAAATTTGGGCAAGCCAATTTTTTAGCTGATGTTTTTCCATTCTCTTTTATTACCAATAAATCATTTAAATTACAGGAGTTTGATTGTAAAATGGCAGATATACTACCACATTATTTTACTTGCGGATTTAATACAGTCTGGACTAAAAAATAAATGATGCTAAAAACCTCAAAAAAAAATCAATCTTACTGGCTGACCTCTGTGTTTTTTACATTAGCACAAAGGCTGTCTGTAATGCTAGTGGGTATAGGTTCTTTTTTGATTTTAGTAAGAGTATTGAGTAAAGATGAAATGGGAATTTATGCGCTTTTTTTTACTATAATAACAATTTTTGAAGTAACTAGAGATGGTTTAGTAAAAAATGCACTTATTAGATTCATAAATATTTCTCCCCAAGAAGATAACTCCTTAATACAAAGTACTGCATTGATATTAAGCTTGGTGTATACATTGTTTTTTATTTCTTTAGTTCTTTTTGGTGCAAAATACTTAAGTATCTATTGGAATACGCCTCAGCTTACTGATATGCTTTATGTGTATACTGTTACAGCTTTAATCTCTGTGATTTTTTCCCATATTGAATATATTCAGCAGGCTAATCTCAATTTTAAAAGTATTTTTTTGATATACTTCATCAAACAAGGATTGTTCTTCTTGTTTATTGTTTTATTAGTCTTTATCTATAAAGAAGTCTCTCTGTATAATCTGGCTATTCTGCAGTTTGTAGCTGTTTTTATTGCTACAATAGCTGGTATCGTTTCAGCTAGAAAAATCGTACTTAAAAATTTCAGGTTCTCAACAGCATGGATAGCAGAACAATGGAGTTATGGAAAATTTGTGTTAGCAACTAATTTAAGCTCTCAGGCATTGCGAACAGTAGATCATTTTCTATTAGCTTCTCTGGTTTCTCCTCAGGCTGTTGCGTTGTATAATACTTCAGTAAGAATTTCAAATTTACTTGATATGCCTTCAAAGGCAGTAGCAGAAGCTCTTTTTCCTAAAAGTGTTCAAAAAAAATCTGCCGGACATGGAAATGAACAGGTGGCTCAATTATATGAGCAGACAACTGGAAGTATAATAGCTGTACTTGCCCCTATGTGTTTGTTTATTTTTATTTTTCCTGAATTTATTATCCAGATAATTGCCGGTTCAAAATATTTAGATGCTGTTCCTGTCTTACGAATAGCCGTTTTATATAGCCTTTTATTACCATTTCAAAAGCAGTTTGGTACTGTAATGGATGCTACGGGCAGACCTAAAGCCAATTTTATTGTAAATTTTATTTTAGCCATTTTTAACACCATAATAGTGTATTACCTGGTTGGAAAATTTGGCTTAACTGGAGCAGCATATGGCTTATTAAGTACTATTGTCTTAGGATTATTTATCAATCTTATAATCCTTAGACAATACTTTGGTATAAGTATATGGAATATTCTGAAGCAGATGATAATCTTTTATAATATAGTTTTATCCTATATATCGAATTATATAAAATATTTTTCATCTAAAAAAAAAATATTTAAATGAAGTATATAGTAATAACAAGTTTACAATCATGGTATATTGATGTAGGCAGTAATTGTAAGGATATTGCATTAGAATTATCTAAAAAGAACAGGGTAATTTTTGTAAACAGAGCATATGATAGAATAACGAATATAAGAATTCTTTTAAATAAATTAGATAAAAAGGCAGGAAGAGGTAGCCTTGAACAAATTAATCCAAATCTCTGGGTTTATACTCCAAAAGTAATTTTTGAATCGGTGAATTGGATTAATAATTCTACATTATATGATTTTATTGGAAATGTAAAAGGTAAAAAATGGTCTGATGAAGTACTAAGAGTGACAAAGAAATTAGGTTTTGATGATCCAACTTTCATCATTGATAATGATTTTTTAAGAGGTCCTTTTTACGCAAAATATTTTAAATGTAAATCTCTGATTTATTATTTAAGAGATAACCTGCTTTCTCAGCCTTATTTTTATAAGCATGGAAAAAGGTTAGAAAAAAGACTAATGAAATCTGCAGATTTTGTGTTTGCCAATTCAACATATTTATGTGAATATGCAAAAAAAGATAACCCAGAATCCTACTATATCGGTCAGGGCTTTGATAAAACATATTTTAGTAATATAGAAAAATCGGAAGGTTTATTGAGTGGGATATCAAAACCTATAATAGGTTATGTAGGAAACCTTACTTCAATTAGAATTGATGTGGCATTGTTGGAGTACCTAGCATCCAACAATAAAGAATGGAACTTTGTTTTCGTAGGGCCTGAAGATGAGGTATTTAAGAAAAGTGATTTGCATAGTTTGAGTAATGTGTTTTTTATAGGTAAAGTTACTCCCGACAAGGTTCCTTTTTATATTAAAGAATTTAGCGTTTGCATAAACCCACAGTTATTAAATGAAATGACTATTGGAAATTATCCAAGGAAAATAGATGAATATCTTTCTGTGGGAGAACCGGTAGTTGCTCTTAAGACTCCTGGTATGGAGCCTTTTGCTGAACATGTTTATTTAGCTGAAAATTTCACTGATTTTGCAGTTATGATAAAAAAAGCGCTTGAAGAAAATAGTACAGAACTGGCTGAGAAGAGACGAAAATTTGCAGAAGAGCATACCTGGGAAAATTCAGTAAATAAGATATTTCAGACGTTAGGTAAAAATAAAAAAGAACTAATGCCGTCTGATTTTGTCTATACAAAAAATACGGTAGAAAATTGATTAGAGTGAATTGAGGTGATTTAATAGGTTAATTTACAACCAGATGAATATAAAAATATTTTAACTTCTATAAGTTAAGCAGAATGAAAACAGAAATAAAACAAAATAACAGATTTGGCTGGATAGATTATGCAAGAGGAATTGCTATAATTTTAGTGGTGTATAAACATGCTGTAGTTGGATTTATTTCATCAGATATTCCAATAAGTGATTTATTTTTTGATTTTCAGGAAATGGTCTATAACCTGAGAATGCCTTTATTTTTTATGCTTTCAGGAGTTTTTATAGAAAAAAGTCTTAGAAGAAGAGGGGTAAAAGAATTCGTCAGGTATAAAATTAATACTATTATTTATCCCTTTTTAATTTGGGGGGGTATACAGATATCTATTCAGGTAATAGCATCAGAATATACAAATAGTCAAAAGTCATTTTTAGATATGATTTATTTGTTATATTATCCAAGATTGATTGATCCTTTTTGGTTTCTATACACACTTTTTTTTATTGTTATAATCTATGCATTATTAGAAACCTATTTTAAGATAAAGAAGAGGTATTTGTTTCTTTTGAATTTAGCCTTTTATTTTTCGTCATTTTATATAAAAACTGATATTTTGTGTATCAATGATATTTTGTTTTATTCAATTTTTCTAACTGTTGGGATTTTATTTTCCAAATATCTCTTGGGTAAAAAGTATCACCAGCATTTCACGTCAGCTAAATTATTTTTAATATTAGGTGTTGTTGTTTTTGTTGGACAATGGTATTGGTATACTAATTACAAGGGTTTGGTTTGGTTTACAGATTTATCGGGTATAGATAGAATTTTATTTTTACCCATATCTATCTTAGGATCTACCTTTTTACTACAATTATCTTTTATATTAGATAAGTATGATTTATTAACAATACTTCGTTTCATTGGTAGTCATTCTCTCTATATATATGTTATGCATTTAATTGTAACGGGGGCTACAAGAGCGGTGCTCCTAAAATTATTAGGAGGTGAGGCTATTTCCTTATCAATGATTTTAGTAATTATTAGTGGAATTTTAATGCCAATATTGATTTATAAAATTACAGAAAGATTGAAAATGGATTTTTTATATCAACCTCCCAAAATCAGTTTTTTAAAACAAAGTTTGCAATAGTGTATTCTGCAAAGTAATATATAACTAAAAAAATCAAATAGTTTGTGAACATATAATGGGGAATAATAAATTTACAGATGATAGAATTTTAGAAATAACAGTAACAGTATTTTCTGCAATGGTTATTATATTTTTATTTTTAAAAATCTTATTCTTCTAATTATATATTTAATATCTCTTTATGAGAGCAGGATTAGTGAAAAATTTTAAGAATTGGGTTTTCAAAGAGGTGTTGATCAAAAAACTAAACTCACCTTTTGGATTTATAATTCTATTTGTCTCATCTTTATTAATAACAATATTTCTAACTAAAGTTAAATCTCTTTTCCTATTTATACCTCTTGCTGGATTTTTAGGGTCTTTTATTGTAGTACTTACTTTTTTGGATAGCTTTTTTGCTGTATCCTTAGCAATTGTATTATCGATAATAATGAATCCTATTCAAAAAATGTTACTTCAATCATTGCCTTTTGGTTCTGTTGTAGATATAGTAATCATGATTAATTTTTTTGGGTGTTTAAGTAAACAGCTTAGAGAAAGAAAATGGAATTCTAAAACTTTAAGTCATCCTATAGCTTTTATGCAACTGATATTTTTTGTGTTTGTTGGTTTGCAATTTTTTAATGTAAACATGCATTCATATGAAGGGTATATAGGAATTGTAAGAAGAATGCCAGTTTTTCTTGCATTATACTTTATTGCTATCTATAATTTAGATAGTAGATTTTTTCTAAAAAAAATAACTATTCTATTTATTATTGTTTCAGTTTCAACAGCATTGTATGCTTTTTATCAAGAGTTCGTAGGTCTTGCAGATTTTGAAATGAGATATTTAAACTCAAATGAAAAAATATTGCAACTAATTTTTATAGAAGGAAGATTTAGAAAATTTTCACTATTCAATGATCCTACTTCTTTTGGTATTTTTATGGCTATTTCTGGTTTATATTTTCTGATATTATCAATTGGGCCATTAAAAACATCAATAAAAATAGGTTTATTTATTTGTTCAATAATAATGTTTGGGGCTATGGCATTTTCTGGTACAAGAACAGCGTACGCAATTGTACCAGCAGGAATAGTTATGTATGTTTTAATGACCATTACCCATTTCCGAACATTAATTATTAGTTTAATCTTTATATTCTTTATGGTTTTTATACTATATGGACCTATTTATGGGAATAAAACTATCAATAGAATAAGATCAACAGTTAGTTTCTCTGAAGATGCATCACTAAATGTTCGAGATGTAAATAGAGCTTTTATTCAACCCTATATTTATGATCATCCTTTTGGGGGTGGATTAGCAACAAGTGGAGTACCTGGGAAAATATATAATCCCAACCACTATTTAGCAGGATTTCCTCCAGATAGTGCGTATCTACAATCTGCTTTAGAATTTGGATGGATTGGATTGCTTTTGGTAATGGTTACAGCATATATAAATCTTAGAACAGCAATAAAAGGTTATTATCGATCAATTGATCCTTTTATTAAAACTTATTATCTGGGATTTACTACAATTTTATTTGCTATTACCTTAGCTCAATATGCTCAATATGCACTGTCTTTTACGAATCGATTGTTTTATATAATATTGTTAGCATGTATAGTTAAAACATCTGAATTTGATAAAAAAACTGATAATGCAAAAAATGATTCAACCATCTAAATTAGAGGCATATTTTAAATTATATTATATATGGTTTTTTGTTTTTATATTTTTAATATTTCATATACCAGCAGTTCTAAATAATCAAGATAATGTAAATGCATATTTGTTATTTACTCAGGCAATAATTAATGGTCAACTTAATCTTCCACCCATAGAGGGATATCACTTTCTTGATCTTATCCATTTTGAAGACAAGTATTATTTACCTTATCCTCCATTTCCTAGTATATTTTTACTTCCTTCTGCAGTTGTATTTGGAGTGGAAAATACTAATCCGGTTTTAATTTGTGTCCTATTAACCTGTTTTAATTTTTTTATTTTCCGTAGCCTTCTTCGAAGAATGCAAATTGATAGTATATATCATTTATGGATGATATTAGCATTTTTTTTAGGTACAGGTTATTGGTATGTCCTTATTACCTCACATCATGTTTATGGTTTTGCACATATATCATGCATTACTATGATATTATTAGGAATGCATGAATTATTTGGAAAAAAGAGGGGATGGATTATAGGGCTATGTTTAGGTACTGCTTTCCTTTCGAGGCAGATGAGTGTATTCACAGGTTTTTTGTTTTTGTATTTACTAATAGAAGATGAATTAAAAAAAGACAAGAAAAACTTCCTAAATATTAGTGGTTTTTTGCTAACAGCTTTTGCATGTTTGGGATTATATTTTTGGTATAACTATGCAAGATTTGGAGATTTCATGGAAACAGGCTATAAGTATATCGCTTATATTGGCCCTATGAAAGAGAGAGTAGATGCCTTTGGAGTATTTAATATAAAATATTTCTTTTTTAATCTGTATACAATGTTTATTAAAGGACACAATATAATTTTTGAGGGAAATACTTTATTAGAAATTAAAGGAATAGATTTATTCGGCACTTCTATTTTAAATGCAAGTCCATTTGTTCTATTTGCATTTAGGACCAATTTGAAAAAGGGATTTCTAATATCTGCAGTTGTTTCTATTTTAGCTATCCTCACAGGCTTATTGCTTTATCATAACAATGGATATCATCAGGTAAATACCAATCGTTTTGCACTTGATTTTATGCCCATTCTCTTTCTATTAATTATTAATAGTTTAAAAAATATTCCATTTTGGTTGGTTCGGTCTACTATTCTTTATGCAGTAGGTCTAAATATTTTTAGTTTTGTCATCCATATGCTTTATCAATAAAAATGTTCCAGTCTAATCATTTTATTAAATTTCTCAATATTGAAGTAATATTGATAATTATATTTTCAGCATTACCAATGTTTTTTCCTGATATGCCTTATCGGGTAAATATTTATCTTTCGTGGGAAGGAGCATATCGTCTTTTTGATGGGCAAATGCCTTACAAAGATTTTGGCTTACCAATGGGAATTATCTATTGGGTAATTCCAGCGGTGTTTTTCAAAATATTCGGACCTTACCTTATTACTCTTGTAAAGGCACAGGTTTTTATAAATATTATAGTTGGATTGGCATTTAGAGAAATTATTAAATGCTTCAGTTTAAAATTTGGAGAACGCATTCTTTCAATTATTGTATTTGGCGTTTCCTATATCATGTTTAATTACTGGCCATGGTATAACCATTCGGTAATTGTATATGAAATAATATCACTGGCTTTTATCTCAAAATTTGCTTTTTCTGAAAAGAATAAACACAAGATATTGAATCTGTTAGCTAGTTCAGTATTTATGTTTATATCCTTTTTTACAAAACAAGACGGAGGTGGAATGGGATTTATGATTGGTTTAACCATTATAACCTATATTTCTATAATGGATAGGAAATACCTGTATGTGATTACCTATTTAGCTACCTTCTTTAGTTTACTTACTATTACAATTATAGCTTTTCATAATTATGATTTTGGTTACTGGTTTAATTATGGACAACCACCACATTACTCAAGGGTATCCATAGCCGATATTTTAGAAGACTTCTTGGGAGAATCATTTTTCGAGAAGTTTTATCTAGGTATAATGGTACTAATATTATTAACTGAAATACAGGATTTTAAAGAGTTTATCACTAATAAAGAAAAATTTATTTTTGCGTTTCTTTCTTTTTCTATATTAGGAGAGGCATTGGTGTATCAGGTAACCAGTTATGTGCCGGCAAATGGACATATATTTTTCCATAGTTTTGCCTTTGCTTATATTATACATTTCTTTAGCGAAAAACTACAGGTAAACCATACCAAAAATTTAGTGGTCTATAGTTTTTGTTTACTTATTTGGTGGAGTTCGCCACATTGGAGGCTTATCGAACCTTTTTATGCGAAGATATCTCCTTTTAAGAAAAAAGAAAACGAAAAAATTGTGTCTAAAAATTCTTATATAAAAGATAATGATGGTTCATCTGGTGACAATAAGCCCTGGGTTTCGGTGTCAGAGTGGGAAGCTTTTAAGGGTATAAAGATGCCAGAAGAGACCAAACAAGGTATAAAGTTTATTTTAGATAATGATATAGTTAAATCGAAAGGAAAAGATTTACGGATGTTGAATATGTCAGAGTTAACACCTCTTGCTCATACTATAGGTTATGAGTTTCCCAGAGATAGTCGACAACCATTATGGTATCATCAAGGAGTTGGGTTATTTGATAGAGAAATTGATTATCTATGTAATGAAATAAAAAATGGGACATATGATATTGTTCTATTTGAAGAAATACCAGAACTCAATAACTTTTATCCACCTAAAGTTCAAGAATGTCTTAAAGAAAATTATAAATTAGTAAAAGAATTTGAGGCACCAAGAAGGAATGAAAAAGGGATTATAGAAGTATATTTAAAGAAATAATTTTGATATTGTTAACATACTAATTACAGGTTTTAAGACTAATTGTTTTAATTTAGTTAATCAATAGTAAGTACATTTATACATGAATATTTTTTATGTTTTAAAGCTAATTTATAAGAGAAAGTTTTTATGGATAGTTATTCCTGTATTAACATCTATAGTTGCATTTTTATTTACTGCAAATACTGAAAAAACTTATAAATCAACAGCTCAAATTTCAACTGGATATACTATTACAGATCAAGTTAAAATTAATGATGAAGGATTTAATGTTTATGAAATAAATGTGAAATTTGATAATTTAATAGAGACCATCAACTCACCTATGGTCTATGCTTTATTATCATACAAATTAATATTACATGATTTAAGAGCACAACAACCGTTTCGAACTTTAAATAAAAAAAAAGAAATGGATCAGAATTCATTTCTTTTTAACGATTTAACTGCATTAGAGCAACTTCTTCAAGTTAAACTCCAATATATGGAGATGTTAAGTCTTTTTTCAGAAGAAGATAAAATGCTATTAGAGCTTTTAAAAGCTTATGGTTATGATAGTCAATCTTTACAAAAAACCATATCAATCTCTAGAGTAAGATATACAGATTATGTTTCAATTAACTCAATTTCGGAGAATCCTGAACTTTCAGCTTACTTAGTCAATACATTATGTGAGCAGTTTATGAGATATTATAATTCTTTAAAAACCCAAAGAAGCTCAGAGTCTGTAAAAACCTTTAATAGCCTTGTAGATCAAAAAAAAGGGGAGCTAGAAGAAAAATCTAGAGCTCTAAGTGCTTTTAAAGCATCTAGTCAAGTTTTTGATATAAACTTAGAAAGTTCAAGCAATATTGAACGAATTAATGAAATAGAAATATCATTAGAAGAAGAAAAAAGGAAGTTGAGAGAGTTATTATACTCATTAAGTTCAATAAAAAAACGTCTAAATGCAATTAATAGTGGTGGTAGTATTTTAGAAAATTCTACTAACACAGAAATAGTATCTTTAAGAAATAGAATTACAGATTTAAATGAAACGTATATATTAGGTGGATCTCAGAATGTAACATTAAGAGATTCGATTAAAAATTTAAGAAACGAGCTTCAAGTAATTATTACGAAAGCAGGTAGTAATAGTAATATAAATGGAACTTCAAGTGAATCATTAAATCAAAAAAAAGAAGAACTTGAGGGACAAGTCGCTATGACTAAAGAAAATATTATTGAAATTGAAAATAACTTAAGAGTACTAAAAGGGACTTTTGGGACTTATGCATCTAAAGAAGCTCGAATTGCTGCTTTAGAAAGAGAAGTACAATTGGCTAGTGAAGAATATTTGAATGCTCAAAATAAGTATAATGAAGCATTAGATGTACAAATAGCGACGACGAGTACAATTAAACAAGTTTTATATGGTCAACCAGCTCTTGAAGCAGAGCCATCTAAACGTATATTAGTCATTGGTTTATCTTATGCAACAAGTTTTGTATTATGTATTCTTGCAATAGTATTTTTAGGATTTATTGATACTTCTATTAAAACACCTTCATATTTTACAACAAATGTTCCTATTAGGTTAATTACTGTTGTAAACCATATTAAATTAAAGAAGAATCAAGGTTTAAACTACATATTCACAAAAACATCGGATAAGAAAATTAATAATGATGTTAGTGTTTTCATTGAATCCATTCGCAAATTACGATATGAAATAGAAGCATCTAATCGAAAGGTAATTATGGTTGTGAGTAACAACAGTGGAGAAGGTAAAAGCACTTTAATACAAGCTTTATCTTACTTATTTAGTAGAAGTAAAAAAACGATACTTTTGATAGATACAAATTTCCAAAATAACTATTTAACTAGAACATTTTATGCAAATCCAATTCTAGAAAAATTAATTGGTCAAAACCAAATTGGAAATTTAAAAAACAACATAAGTAAAACACATATTACAGGTGTAGATATTTTAGGATGTAAGGGAGGAAACTATTCTCCTTCTGAAGTATTTCCAGGAGATAGTTTGAAAAATGCAATTAGCTCTTTAACAAACAAGTATGATTATATAATTTTAGAAGCAGCAGCAATTAATGAATTTTCAGCTGCTAAAGAATTGATAAAGTCCGTGGATGGGCTTATATCCATTTTCTCAGCTAAAACTAGTATCGGTCAAAATGATAAAGAAACAATAAACTTTTTGTCTAACTTAGATCATAAAATGATTGGTGCTGTACTCAATGATGTAGAGAAAGAAAATATGGAATTTTAGATAATTGTTTTATAGTATAATATTTTTTAGCCAAAAAATAATTGAGTTAATAATCTTAAAAGAAGTTTAGTGGAAACAATTAAATTGTTACGTCCAAAACAATGGATAAAAAATTCTTTTTTATTTATTCCTTTGTTTTTTGCAGGTGAGATTTCAAATTTTCATAAAATATTTAATGTTTTTGGAGGATTTTTAGCATTTAGTCTTATAGCAAGTAGTGTATATATTCTTAATGATTATAGAGATATAGAAGCTGATAAGAAACATCCAACAAAATGTAAGCGACCTTTAGCTGCAGGAACTGTTTCAAAGAAAAATGCAATTATAATATTTCTATTATGTCTAACAATAGGATTTAGCCTTGCTTATGGTCTAAGATTAAAATTTTTCTTTGTTCTATTGTTATATTTTACTTTAAATATTGGATACTCTTTTGGATTAAAAAATATATCTATTCTAGATGTTATTATTGTTGCTATTGGATTTGTCTTACGTGTTA
The DNA here is from genome assembly GCA_002729595.1 of Thalassovita sp. Taxonomy (GTDB): domain Bacteria; phylum Bacteroidota; class Bacteroidia; order Cytophagales; family Flammeovirgaceae; genus Chondrinema. The sequence continues at coordinate 28,935 of PBYL01000129.1, forward strand.
AAAGTGGGGGAGTACTAGGGTATATCTCTATATCAGAATGGCTTAATTTGATGGTTTTTCTTTTATCACTAATAATGGCTATTGCCAAAAGAAGAGATGATGTTTTACTTAAAATTAATTCAGGAACTGAAATGAGAAAAGTTGTAAAAGGGTATAATTTAGAGTTTATGAATGTTGCCCTTGCCATGCTTTCTGCTATAACAATTATGAGTTATTTACTTTATTCTCTTTCTGGTGAAATAATTAAACAATGGTCTACACATAGATTATACTACACTTGTTTATTTGTAATAGCAGGAATTCTAAGATATTTACAAATTACTTTTGTGGAGAATCGAACTGGATCTCCAACAGGTATTTTATATAAAGATAAGTTTATACAAGCAAGTATTTTTTTATGGATATTAAGCTTTTATTTTCTAATCTACTATCCTGAAGTTAAAATATTTGGTGAATGAAAAAACAAATAACTAATTGGGGGTATTATCCTGTAATTGATGCAGACGAAAAAAGTTTTACTCATCAGGACGAGCTTGATGATTTATTGAATTTCCAAAATGGAGGGATCGCAAGAGGATTAGGAAGATGTTATGGAGATGCCTCTTTAGGTGATACAATAATTTCAACACTTAAATATGATAAGGTATTATCTTTTGATATCAATACAGGTGAAATTGAGTGCGAGGCGGGGGTTAGCTTATCAGATATTTTGGATTTTATTGTCCCAAGAGGGTGGTTTTTACCAGTAACTCCAGGAACAAAATATGTTACAGTTGGAGGAGCTGTAGCTTCAGATGTACATGGTAAGAACCACCATGTTGAAGGTAGTTTTTCAAATCATGTCAGGGAATTGAGTATTATGCTAGCAAATGGTAGTATAGTAACTTGTAGTCCAAATCATAACTATGATCTTTTCATGGCTACATGTGGAGGGATGGGTTTAACCGGCATCATTCTAAGAATTAAATTTAAACTTAAGAAAATTGAGACTGCTTATATATCGCAGAAACAGGTAAAGGCAAAAAATTTAGAAGAAATTATTGAGCTTTTTCAGCAATATAAAAATTATACTTATTCTATGGCATGGATTGATTGCTTAAAAAGAGGAAAGCAATTTGGTAGAAGTATTTTGATGGTAGGTGAACATGCTAATTCAGGGGAAATCAGCAAAAACAACCCTTTAGAACTGCCCTCAAAAATCAAATTAAATGTACCTTTTAATTTTCCCGGATTTGTATTGAATACCTTTTCAATTAAAGCATTTAATTATCTCTATTATCATAAAAATATAAAAAGAGTTATTGATAATCATATTCCATATGAACCCTTTTTCTATCCACTTGATGCAATTTTAAACTGGAATAGAATGTATGGGAGGAATGGATTTGTTCAATATCAATTTGTCTTGCCACTGGAAAGCAGTCACAAAGGGTTAGTTGATATCTTAAATCGAATTAGTAAAAAAGGTATGGGGTCCTTTTTGGCTGTATTAAAGTTATTTGGAAAACAGGATAGCCTTATTTCTTTTCCTATGGAAGGTTTTACTTTGGCTTTGGATTTTCCAATAAAAAAAGGGATTTTCGAATTTTTAGATGAACTTGATAAAATAGTGCTTGACTTTGGAGGAAGGATTTATCTTACCAAAGATGCCAGGATGCATTCTGATATCTTTTGGAAATCTTATCCTAATGTCCATCATTTCTTAGAAATAGTTGAGAAATATAATCCGGATTTCAAGTTTTCATCTGTACAAGCTAAAAGATTGATTTTAGCTAAGTTGAGTGATAAAAAAGTCCTTGTTTAACAAGGATGGAAACTAAACTAGTTTACAATTATTCTAACAAACATGCCCGGAACAGTACTTATACTAGGAGCAACATCAGACATGGCTATTGCTATTGCCCGGAAATTTGCTGCAGAGAAGTATAATATTCAATTAGCAGGTAGAAACCCTGAAAAATTAGTACCTCTAAAAAGTGATTTAATTGCCCGATTTGGAGTAGAATCAGAAGTATTTGCTTTTGATGCCTGTGACTTCAAAAATCATAGTTCCTTTTATGGAAATTTGCCTCAAAAACCAGAAATAGTTATTTGTGTATTTGGCTATATGGTTGAAGAAGATGTGGCAAGAGATAATTGGGTAGAAGCTGAAAAAATGATTACTATAAATTTTACAGGTGCAGCTTCAATATTAAATACAATATCTAAACATTTTGAAAAAAGAGGAACAGGTTCTATTGTAGGTATTAGTTCTGTAGCAGGTGAAAGAGGTAGACAAAGTAAATTGTTTTATGGAAGTGCCAAGGCAGGTTTTTCAACATTTCTAGCTGGATTAAGAAATAGAACGGCAAAAAGTGGAGTTCATGTTATGAGTGTTAAACCTGGGTTCGTTTATACCAAAATGACCGCAGAATTAGAACTTCCGGAAATACTTACAGCGAAACCAGAAGAAGTCGCAAACGCTATTTATAAAGGAATAAAGAAAAAGAAAAATACTATTTATGTAAGGTGGTTTTGGAAATGGATCATGCTCATCATTAAAAATATACCTGAACCTATTTTTAAAAAAATGAATATTTGAGTTCCAATTTAGTTTCCTTTATTCGCTTGATTTTTTCTGTAAACTATACTCACCAACTATTGGAAAATGTTCTGAAGCATTACATTCTTCAATAGTTTTGAATGTTTGAATTTGTAATCTTGGGTCATAAAATTGATTATCAATTCTTAATAAAGGTAGTGATTGACTATTAAAAGAAAAACCAAATCCACTTCCAGCATTTTCAAACGCATTATTTAATTTTTCGTTTAGTTGTTTATAAACAAAACTATATGGCGTTTCATTAAGATCACCACATAATATAATTTTATATTGGGGAGGAGTTTTTCTTATAAAAGACATAAGTTTTTCCAACTGAATATTATGTTTAATTACTCCATATTTATATGCTCTAAAAAATGTAAATAAATAATCTGTTTTTGATGCAAGCCTCATAGATTCTAAATGTACATCGATAATGCGGACGGTATCATTTTTTATTTTTAAATCAGTGTATATTGCACCATTATAATTATTTTCACTTATAAAGACTGTGCCTTTATCTATGATGGGATATTTCGAGAAAATTACAAGGCCTTGTCTGATACCATTATCATGTTTTTGTTTATAAACAAAATGATATTCATATTTTCCTGATGCTGTAATAGTTGCAATGTTGTTCAATATATCTGAATTGACATCATCAAAAAATTCCTGCACACAAATAACATCAGCCTCATTCAATACAAGCCAATTGTTAATTTCTAATGCAGCTGCATTTAAAAGAGGATCATAATATTCTTTAGAGAAAGTGGTTTTCTTTTTGAAAAAACTTGCATTATAGCTAATTACACTAATACTATTTGAAGCTGTACTCTTTTCAGTATTGCGTAACTGAAATGTGGAATTAAAGAAAAAAATTGATAAAATAATAATAATGAAAAGAGGGAAATAAAAAAATCTACTTTTTTTTAATATCATAATTAATAATAAAATGATATTAATTATCCATAATAATGGGATTAGCTGAACAAGCATACCTACAGGCCAAAAATATTTTGGAGCTATATTTCGACTTAACATTAAGAATAAGCTGAATATAAAAAAAGCAGTATGCAATATTAATTTCATATAAAACTAGATTTATATTTTTTGTCTAAATAGATTGAAGATAGACTTCTTAAGTGAGGGGTGGGATAGCTTGCTTATATTATCGTCTGTATGTTTATTCTTTTATTTGAAATCTTCAAATGCCATAAAACCCCTTTTAAGAAAGCTGAAAGATGTTTTAGTTGCCCGTTTAAAGAATATTTTAAACATGATTTAGGCATGACACAGAAAAATAAATAGAAGATAAAAACTATTAATTGAAATCTATTTGTGTGCCGCCTCATATATGCAATACGATTTCTTGTATGATAATAAGCTTTGAGGGGACTTTCTTTACCAACAGACATTGATTCTTTATGATAAATAACTCCTTTTGCTTCATATAGTATTTTATAACCTCCATTCAAAATTCTTCTTGAAAGATCCATTTCCTCATAATATAGAAAAAAGAAGTCTGGGAATAACCCCACATCTTTTAATATTTCTTTTTTGACCAACATTGCAGCCCCATGTGCAGAGTTTGTAAATACAGGTTTATCGTATTGACCGATATCTTTTTCATAACCACCAATTGAAAATGCACGACCAGTATATGGATTCATTTTTTGGTAGCCAGCATATTGTATTATTTCTGGTTTCTCAAAGTATTTAATCTTTGGACATACTACTCCTATCTTAGAGTCATGAAAGAATGGTTCAATCAAAATTTCAAGCAAATTAGGAGTTACTTCTGTATCATTGTTTACAACGAAAACATAACTACCTAAAGCCATCTTGATACCCATATTATTACCTCCAGCAAATCCTAGATTTGTATCATTTACAATTAACTTTGTAAAAGGGAAATTTTGTGATTCAATTTCTTCTGTTGGATCTATTGTTGATGCATTATCAATAACAAGAATTTCGTAATTAGGATACGTCAATTTTTTTGTAGACTCCAGAAATTCGCAAGTTACTTTTGTGCTATTATAGTTTAGAATGATGATTGAAATAAGAGGTAATTCACTCATTGTATTTATCTTTTTTAAGATTTAATAATCTTTAAAAAACTTTAAATTAATTGATTTCATCAATAGGTATTCCTATTAACATTTCTAATTGAGCTTTTGCAATTTTCAAATTAGCTTCAACAGAATACCATTTCATTAATTCATCATTATAGGATTTTAATGATTTACTATATTCTTCAAGAGTAATTTCTCCGTTCTTAAAGCTTTGTTCTATAACAAGGTGCCTAGAATGTTCATCTTCTACAAGCTGTTGGGATATATTATAGACATTTCTTGACATTAAAAAATTTTGATACTGTTCAATAGCGATTGATCTTATTTGAAGCTTTTGCAATTTTATATTTTCTTCAGCTATTTTCACATTTTCACGTGCAATCTTAGTTTCATATTTCTGTGTTGCTATAACTCCAAGAGGAACTCTTATGCTAAAATTATATCTTGGGTAAAAAATATTGTTATCTAAATTGTCAGGTGGATTAATTACAGCTTCGTTCAAATTTGATTGTACTGAAATTTGATTCAACCAATCACTTTTTTTTTGCTTATATTTATATACTGCAATTTCTTTTTGTTTATTAATAATTTCACTTTGTGGATTATTCTTCCAAGCAAGCTGGATGATTTTCTCTTGTAAAGACATAGAATCAATTTCATCAGGAAGAATTATTTTGTTATAGTCTATATTTTGCGATTTTGAGAAAATAGGATACAAGAAAAAAAATGTAAACAAATAAAAAATAAAATTTTGATTTGAAACCTTAATCATTTTAGTATTTAGTTTTAAGAACTATTAACAAGTACTGCACGGAAATTGATGTATTATCCGAGTTGTATGAATTTTTTAGCTTATGATATTATAATAATATAGGAATTTACTTTCTATGTTATTTAAGTGCATGATAGGGATTGGATAAATCTTATTATTAGTAAATTTATATATCAAATAGAATAACTCCAATTTGAATGCTCCTTACTTTTTTAAACATTTGAAAATGCCAAAAATATTTATAAAATATATTCTTGTATATATAGTAATATTAATTTGTCGCGAACTATCCTATAGCCAAGATGTATTGAATCAAACGACCAAACAAACATCAGGTGGCACATGGTACTTAGAATATCTGCCTGAGGATTATGCCAGTTCAGACAAGGATTATCCTATTATGATATTCCTTCATGGGCTTGCAGAACGAGGTACTGGACAAGCCGATATTGATTTGGTTGCCAAACATGGTCCTCCTAAACATATTAAGAATGGGCATGATATGACTTTCCAAGTGGATGGAAAATCTCAAACATTTATTGTTATTTCTCCTCAACTTAGATCTAATTATGGATCTTGGAATGTAAACTATGTTAACGAAATCGTACAATATGTTAAAAATAATTACAGATATGATAAACAAAGACTCTACCTTACAGGATTAAGCCTCGGTGGGGGGGGAGTATGGAATTATGCCGGTGACCATCCTGAGGAATTTGCTGCTATCGCTCCTGTGTGTGGAGCTGCAGGATTTAATAATACTAAAGCTTGTAACATTGCATCTGCTAATCTACCTGTTTGGGCTTTTCACGGTGAGAATGATGGAACAGTTTCTCCTAATCAATCTAAAGCATGGGTCAATGGAATTAATAGTTGTTCTCCTACTCCAGACCCCGAAGCCATTCTAACATTATATCCTGGTATTGCTCATAATGCTTGGGATAGAGCATACCAACCTGATCATCAATTCCATGAACCTAATGTATATGAGTGGTTGCTCTCTTATAATCTAAGCAGACTATTTGTTGATGCTGGTACTGACAGAAGTATTGAATTACCTCAAGACAGTGTTCATCTACCCGCTAAAGTATCTCTGGCAACCTCTCAAGGTACCCCTACTTACAATTGGCAGCAATTAGATGGGCCTAATAATGCAGCACTATCTGGAAACACTAGTAATACTCTTATTGCACAAGGGTTAATACCTGGTTTATATACATTCAAATTAACCGTCACGAACAATGGTTTAAATGAAGCTGATGAGGTAGAAGTGGAGGTTAAAAATGTTAATCTTCCTCCTATTGCAGAGGCCGGATTAAATAGAATTATTGATACTCCTCAAGATACAGTTTTAGTGGATGGTAGTAAAAGTTATGACCCTGATGGTCAAATTAGTTCTTATTTATGGAAACAGTTAACTGGTACAACTAGTGGTTATAAAGTTTATGTCAATTTTACTGGTACAACAACAGCACCTGAACCATGGAATAATACACCTGCTGAATTTCGTAATACAAGTATAACAAATCTCTCTAGTGAAAACGGAGTAAATACTGGAATATCTATAGAAATGTACCAAGGTTGGTGGGATTCTAATGACTTAGGAACTACTACTGGAAATAATTCTGGAATCTTTCCTGATGAAGTAATGAAAACTAATTATTGGTTTAAAGATAACCAGGTAAAACTTCGTGTCTCTAACCTTACAGTAGGACAAATATATAGCTTTACCTTTTTTGGTAGTAGAGAAGGAACTGGAAATAGGACTACTAATTATACCATCAATGAGCAAACTGTATCTTTAGATGCAGCTAGTAATGTAAATAATACAGTTGTAATCAATAATATTTCTCCTGATGCTTCAGGTGAAGTAGATATTACGATTGACCGACCTTCAGAGTCTCTATATGCCTATTTAGCTGCATTAGTTATTGAAACTGGTAGTAGTACTTTGCAAGGAATTGATCAAGCAAAACTTATCTTAAGTAATTTAACTGAAGGCAGTTACTCATATGAACTGACTGTAACTGACAATTTAGGAAAAATAGATCAAGATACTGTTACGATTTATGTATCAGAAGATATACAGAATATTCTTCCTACAGCCAATGCAGGAGAAGACGGATCGATAACTGCTCCCGAAACAACCTATATCCTGAATGGAAGTTTATCTTCTGATAGTGATGGGACAATTGTTGCATATAACTGGGAAAAAATATCAGGACCATCAACCTATACCATTACAGATCCTGAAAAAGCAAACACAACAGTTACAAACCTTATTTCTGGACGATATATATTCCAACTTGAAGTAACTGATGACATGGGTGGGAAAAACACAGATGAAATTACTTTGGATGTATATGCTAATGAAAACAGTGATGATTGTGGTTGTGATCATATATTAGATAATACCAATGGGCACATTTATTTAGATGGAACTACTATGAATATCCAACCAGGAGATGTCATTTGTTTGAAAGCTGGATATTATGCCTACATAAATATGTGGAACTTTGATGGTACTGAATCTGAACCCATTACTATTAAAAACTGCGGTGGTCAGGTGGTAATTGGTGATGGTACATTCCATTATGGTTTAATATTTAAAGGAAAAAACTTTCACATAACAGGTACAGGAGATGCTAATTATAAATATGGAATCAAAATAAATGGTACTATTGCTGGATCTACAAACATGGGAATTGGTGCGCCTTCCACCAATTTTGAAGTAGATCATATTGAAAGTGCTTATTCTGGTTTTGCCGGTATGATGATTAAGGAAGATCCTAAATGTGATGTCCCAATCAGTTGGAGAAGAAACTATGAAATGAAAAATGTAAGGGTTCACGACAATTATATACATGATTCAGGAGGAGAAGGATTTTATATTGGTTTTACAGGCTCAAGTAAAGATTGTGATGGTGATGAAATTTTTCCTCATCTAATCAAAGATATTCATATTTATAATAACATTATTGAAAACGCTGGATGGGATGGAATACAACTGGTAAGTGCCTATGGAGATGTTCAGATTTACAATAACCATATCAACAATTATGGAACTGCTGATGAAAAATGGCAACAAACAGGACTTCAAGTAGGATTAGCATATCCATCTGATAACACTCAAAGAAGTCAGATTTACAATAATCTAGTTGAAAATGGAACCGGACCAGGCACACTTATTATGGGTACATCAGCTAACTTTTATAATAACATTTACAGAAATGTAGCTACCTCTAGTACGAACTTAAATGATGGAATATATATATCAAATGGTACTGAAGCACATGATAACGGATACAACTTTATCAATAATATGGTATTTGCACATCCTAATGCGCGACATACCATCATTGGAGCCAATGCCATTGGTATTAGTCGAATCATGAATAACATCTTAAATGGAGTAGTAGAACAGGGGGATGAAGTACAAGCTAACATAGTAGTCAGTGATTCTACTGATTTAGAGGAAAAGGTAAAAGATATGGGAATAGATGTCACAAGCTATGGTGTCTCATTCGATTTTAATAATGTGTCCAGACCTCAAGGTAATGCTTTCGATATCGGTCCGTATGAGTTTGCTGGTAGTGCAAATACTAATGTCCCACCCATTGCGAATGCTGGTACAAACATTAATATCACTTTACCTGATAACACCGCTTCTCTGGATGCTAGTAATTCTTCTGATCCTGATGGATCTTTAGTCTCATTCCTTTGGGAGTATGTTTCCGGACCTGATACATACACTATAGAAGACCCTAATGCTATCACTACACAAGTCTCCAATCTTCAAGCAGGTGTGTATTCCTTCAGACTTACTGTTACCGATAATAATGGAGATACAAATACGGATATGATATATATATATGTAAAAGAAAATGATGATTTATTTCCACCTCAATATTTATCTGCTACAGATGGGGAAAGTCAATCATTTGTGAATATTACTTGGGAAACCATTGGAGAAGGGTTTTATTACAAAGTTTATAGAAGTGAATATAATGATACAACATCAGCAATACCAATTTCTAACTGGATTACAAATAATTATTTCCAAGATAGCTCTTTAACATTGAGCAATGTATATTTTTACTTTGCTCAAACAAGTACTGATAGTTTAGGAACAAAAACAAGTAATTTCAGTAATAGCGATTCAGGCTTTATAAGCTTACAAGGTGAAGTTATTTTATTAAGTAAACAAGCAATTGTTTTTGATAAAGTTTATATAGATTCAGTAGCAGAGAGAAATATATCAATTACAAATATTGGAAATAAAGTTGTAAATATAGATTCAATAAGTTTTCCTGAATCTTTTAGTGGAGATTGGCAGACAAAACTTATCAACCCTAATGAGTCTAAAGTACTTACTATAAAGTTTAATCCAAATGCAATTGGATTTTTTAATGGCGAAATGATAATTCACTCAAATGCTATTAATGAAATTTTACCCATTAATATATCAGGGGAATGTATAAGTACTGTAACTGCATTAACCGAGGAGGAATCTAGCCCCTTGTTAGTAGCATATCCTAATCCTGCAGAAACTATTTTAAATATTACTTTTAATTATAAGTATTATGGGAGTATCAAAATAGACATAATTGATTTATCTGGTAAAATTGTAAAGACAGATTTCTTTATCAAAAAGGAAAAGAAAATTGATGACACGATAGATATATCAACATTAGCAAGGGGGACTTACCTATTAAAAGCTACTCTTGATGGTGAGGTAATAATTAGTAAAATTAATGTTCTTTAAAGAAAGAATTTTTAAAAAAAAAGCATATTAATGGTTCTTTATACTATTATTTGATGTTGTGTAATAACGTTTAATCAATATTAAAACAACTTTAGTTTTATAATTACAAGTAAAATAACATTAACTTACTAGTTATATTCATAGTTAAATCATTTTAATAAACTTCGTAATTAGTGCAGTTTGATTACATTAACTTTTAAAAATCAGGTATTTTATGATTTTTAAAAGTGATCAACTACTTAACTTTAATTTTTAACTCATCATATTTTAATTTTATTTCTACCTTATATATGTAGCATTACATATGTAATATAAATTGCTTTAAGCTGCCCTCCATTTAGGAAATATTAACAAATTTTGCATGGAAATTGATCTCCACATTTCATCATTATATGTGAATTTTTGCATGTATGATACATTAATAATCATTAGCAACACCATTGATATTCTTTAAAGAATATCAATGGAATAACCAGCGTATTTATCATAAATCCAATCTCATGTACATTAACCATCGATTAAATTTTACCCAAATAATATTGGTATTTACATTACTAATGTATTCTAGTTTATCCTATAGTCAGGATGTTGCCAATCAGACAACCCAACGGACTCCAGGAGGTACATGGTACTTAGAATATCTGCCTGAGGATTATGCCAGTTCAGACAAGGATTATCCTATTATTATATTCCTACATGGTTTAGGAGAACGAGGTACAGGACAGAGTGATATCGATTTGGTTGCTAGGCATGGGCCTCCAAAACATATTAAGAATGGCCATGATATGACTTTTGAAGTCGATGGAACAACCCATTCCTTTATTGTGATATCCCCCCAACTCAGAACTAATTATGGTTCCTGGAATGTCAATTATGTCAATGAAATTGTACAACATGTTAAAAATACTTATCGGTATGATAAACAAAGGTTCTATTTTACAGGTCTGAGTCTTGGAGGCGGAGGAGTGTGGAACTATGCAGGAGATCATCCCGAGGAATTTGCAGCAATTGCACCGGTTTGTGGAGCTGCAGGATTCAATACTACCAAAGCACAAAATATAGGTTTAGCTAATCTTCCGGTATGGGCTTTTCACGGAGAGAACGATGGAACAGTATCTCCAAACCAGTCTAAAGCCTGGGTTAACGGAATTAATAGTTGCATACCTACCCCAGATCCTGAAGCGATCTTAACACTCTACCCTGGTATTGCTCATAATGCCTGGGACAGGGCCTATCAGCCTGATCATCAGTTTCACGATCCTAATGTATTTGAATGGTTGCTTTCCTATAAAAAGAACAGGTTAGTTGTTGATGCAGGAAAAGACAGAATAATTGAACAACCCCAGGACAGCGTGCATCTGAAAGGTAAGGTTTCATTAATAACTTCCAGAGAAGAAAATACAACTTATAGTTGGACACAACTGGAAGGGCCAAATACAGCTGTGTTAACAGGTTCAGGTACAACAACACTTATAGCAGAAAGTTTAATTCCAGGTGTATATAAATTCAGATTAACGGTTAGTAATAATGATGTAACTGAAATAGATGAGGTAGAGATTGAAGTACTAAGAATAAACCTTTTACCCATCGCAAACGCAGGATTGGACAGAATTATAAATACATCACAGGATACAATCCTGGTAGATGGTAGTGGAAGTTATGACCCAGATGGAGTAATACAAAATTATCAATGGAAACAAATCAGTGGAGTAACAAGTGGTTATAAGGTTTATATAAATTTTTCCGGAACAACAGCAGCAGCATCTCCATGGAATAATACACCATCTAATTTCAGGAATAGCACTATAACAAATCTGTTAGGAGAAAACGGAGTTAATACTGGTATATCTGTGGAAATGTATCAGGGATGGTGGGATTTCAATGATTTAGGTACTATTACAGGTGACGATTCCGGAGTATTCCCTGATGATGTCATGAAAACTAATTACTGGTTCAAAGATAATCAGGTTAAGCTCCGCGTTGCTAACCTGACAGTAGGTCAATTATATAATTTTACTTTTTTTGGTAGCAGATCAGGTACAGGAAACAGAACGACTACTTATACCATTAATGGTCAGGCAGTATCCTTAAATGCAGCTAGTAATACAGATGAGGCCGTAATGATTAAAAACATTACACCAAGCTCTTTAGGTGAAGTAGAGATTACTATTGAACGACCATCAGAATCGTTATATGCCTATCTTGCTGCAATGGTAATAGAAACAGGAAGTACCAATATGCAGGGTGTTGATGAAGCACAACTCGTACTGAGTGATTTAGCAGAAGGTAGTTATACCTACGAACTAACTGTTACAGATGATTTAGAAAAAACGGGTAAAGATACAGTAGCAGTTTACGTGTCAGAAAGCATGCAAAATATTATTCCAACAGCCAATGCAGGAGCAGATGGCTCGATAACTGCTCCGGAAACAACCTACACCCTGGATGGAAGTTTATCTTCAGATAGTGACGGATCAATCGTTACCTACAACTGGGAGAAAATATCTGGACCAGAAACCTATACGATTACCACTCCTGAAAATGCTACGACAACAATCACCGGATTAGTGCCAGGGCGATATATTTTCCAGCTGGAAGTTACCGATGACAAAGGAGACAAAAACACAGATGAAATTATAATTAATGTCTATGCAGGTGAAGATAGTGATGATGATTGTGGATGTGATCATGTGCTGGATAACACCAGCGGTCATATTTATCTGGATGGGTCTACCATGGATATTCAGCCAGGAGATGTCATTTGTCTGAAAGCCGGATATTATGCCTACATGAATATGTGGAATTTTGATGGTACTGAACAAGCTCCCATTACCATTAAGAACTGTGGAGGTCAGGTGGTAATTGGTGACGGGACGTTCCATTATGGGTTAATATTGAAAGGAAAAAACTTTCACCTGACAGGTACCGGAGATGCTAATTATACATATGGAATCAAAATAAATGGGACTACACCAGGTTCAACCAACATGGGGATAGGAGCTCCTTCTACCAATTTTGAGGTAGATCATATTGAAAGTGCTTATGCTGGTTTTGCTGGTATGATGATTAAAGAAGATCCTAAATGTGATGTACCGGAAAGCTGGAGAAGAAACTATGAAATGCAAAATGTAAGGGTTCATGACAATTATATCCATGACTCGGGAGGAGAGGGATTTTATATTGGTTTTACAGGTTCAAGTAAAGATTGTGAAGGAGATGAAATCTTCCCTCATCTAATCAAGGATATCCATATCTACAATAATATTATTGAGAATGCCGGATGGGATGGAATACAGTTGGTCAGTGCCTATGGAGATGTACAGATTTATAATAATTTTATTAGTAATTATGGAACAAAAGATGAGAAATGGCAACAAACAGGATTACAGGTAGGTTTGGCTTATCCAGCTGATAATACAGAAAGAAGTCATATTTACAATAACCTGGTAGAGAACGGAACAGGACCTGGAACCCTGATTATGGGGACTTCGGCTAACTTTTACAATAACATTTATAGAAATGTGGCTACTTCAAGTACAAACTTGAATGACGGTATATATATATCCAATGGAACGGAGGCGCATGATAATGGGTATAACTTTATCAATAATATGGTATTTGCCCATCCTAATGCCCGACACACCATAATTGGAGCCAATACCATCGGAGTAAGCCGGATTATGAATAACATTTTAAATGGAGAAGTGGAACAGGGTGACGAGGTAGAGGCCAATATAGTAGTGAGTGATTCCACTGATTTAGAGGAAAAAGTAAAGGACATGGGTGTGGATGCGACAAGTTATGGAGTAACTTTCGATTTTAATAATGCTAGCAGACCTCAGGGTAGTGCATTCGATATCGGTCCTTATGAATATGCCGGTGGCCCTACTCCAAACATTTCTCCTATAGCAAAAGCAGGAGATGACAAGATGATAAACATCTCACAAGATACCATTTTAGTTGATGGTAGCGAAAGTTATGATCCCGATGGAACAATAGAAAGTTATCAATGGAAACAGATAGGGGGATTAAGCAGTGGATATAAAGTTTATATCAACTTTACTGGAACAACAACGGCAGCTTCACCCTGGAATAATACACCATCCAACTTCAGATTTAACAGTATAACAGATCTGTTAGGAGAAAACGGAGCCAATACCGGCATAACAATAGAAATGTATGAAGGCTGGTGGGATTCCAATGATTTAGGAACTATTACAGATAACAATTCCGGAGTATTCCCTGATGATGTAATGAAAACTAATTATTGGTTCAAAGATAATGAAGTAAAGCTTCGGGTTTCTAACCTTACAGCAGGTCAATTTTATAGCTTTACCTTTTTTGGCAGCAGAGAAGGTACCGGAAACAGAACAACTACTTATACCATCAATGGCCAGGCGGTATCATTAAATGCCTCGGGTAACACAAATGAAACAGTAGTAATCAATAATATTACACCTGATGCATCAGGTGAGGTAGATATTACTATTGGACGTCCATCAGAATCGTTATATGCATATCTGGCGGCTATGGTAATAGAGAAAGCAGGCTGTAATATGCAAGGTGCTGATAAATCACAATTAATGCTAAGTGAATTAACAGAAGGAGATTATGAATTTGAGCTGACTGTTACAGACGATTTAGGAGAAACGGGTAAGGATACAACAGTAGTTCATATATCAGAAAATATACAGAATGTTTCTCCAACAATAGATTATACTTATTATGAAGGAACCTGGGATCAATTGCCGGATTTTGCTTCTCTGACACCTGTTAAAACAGGCAAAATATCTGAGATACAATTAGAAGAAAGAGAAAGCGATAATAATTTCGGATTCGTTTTTAAAAGTCATATTACCATTCCGAAAACAGGTTCTTATACATTTGGTACCAGTTCTGATGATGGAAGCAAACTGTACATAGGAGGATATGAGGAAAGTAATCTTGTAGTTGATAATGATGGCTTACATGGAGTAAGATATCGAGATGGCTCTATTGTGCTAGATTCGGGTATCTATCCTATTATGATAACTTTCTTTGAAAAAGGAGGTAGTGAGATATTGGACGTTTACTGGAGTAATACAGCTCATGGTATTACAGAAAAAGAATTAATTCCTTCTGAATCCTTTATTAATTATATTGATGAAGTGGATAATTCTAATGAGTTAAGCCAGTCAATTGAAACACCAGAGTTTGGAATTGCGATCAATTTTACTTCTACTTTAGAAGCTGAACTTCCATGGAATAACACAAGTGCTCCAAAAGAGAATCTGACATTTTCGGAATTAACAAATAAAAATGGAGAAACAACTAATGTGTCGCTTACACTGGTAGGTAGCTGGAATGGAGGTACAAATGAATTTGGTATGACAAATGGTATCTATCCGGAAAATGTTACTAAATCATCATACTGGTTAAATGGCCAACAAACAATCACAATTGATAACCTCCCTACAGATTATGTATATAGTTTCATCTTTTTCTCAAGTAGAAATGGGGATGGAAACAGAGATACAAAATACACCATTAATGACAATACAGTAGTACTAAGCGCTTCATTTAATGAAGAAAACACTGTTGAAATTTCAGGAATAATGCCTGATGAAAATGGATCTGTTAGTATAACACTGGAAAAAGGAGAAAACTCCCTCTACGGATACATAAATGCATTAGAGATACAGGCAATTCATAAAGATCTGTATATAGAAGCATCAGAAAATTTGGTTATAGAATTTTCTGAACCGTATCCTAATCCTGTAGAAAGTATTGTATCAATTGATATTACATCAGAAATAGAATCAGAAATGAATGTAAGTATAATTGATCAAATGGGAACTCTACTTTATTCTGAAAGTAACATACAGATACCTGTGGGAGAAAGTATCTACCAAATTAACTTTGATAATGTTACCGGAAACTCAGGCATTTACTTTCTGAATATAATTACTAATTCAGGCCAACAAACTATAAAACTTATTAAAGAATAAATTAAAAGAGGGACTAAATAAATTTAGTCCCTCCAATTACAATAGTTATTTATATAATCTTATTAAGATATCATTATCGTTAACATTTTCTCCAACCTTGCTAATTAATATAGATTCTGTATTAATCCCAAGGGATTGCAAATATTGACAAATTTCAAAAGTCCTTTTTTTGTATAGATCATCAATATTTGCTGTATAAGACTTATATAATAAACGGATTTTTACATCCGGCTCAGATTTTATCTTGTTAACAATAAACCATAATAACTCTTTTGAATCCATATCTAAATAAGTTGAGTTCGTAGTAAATGAAATTATACAATTCTTAGCAGGAATCTTTAGTATATTTTCTAATTCTATGTTAGTTAATGATTTACCCACTGAAATATTATTTTCATTCGTATTCTCCATTTCATATTTAAAAATATTGGACATATTATATCCATTTTTTTTCATGGCAATCCCCAAACTATCATTAATTAGATTAAAAAATAACTCATCATCTTCATTAACTTTATTCTTTAAAATTATAGGATAAGTCCATACTTTCCATGAGTTATAGAGACGAGTAGTATAAACTACATTCATATTTCCTTCACCTTTGTTTTTCTCAGTAGAAAAAAATAACACCTTATTTTTTTCATAAAAAAAAGGTGTAACTTCAGCTTTTTCAGTATTAATTGATGGACCAAGGTTAATAAACTCTGACCACCTATTATCTTCCTGTAAAATAGAAATATAAAGATCATATGATCCAAAATTATTTCTTTTGCTCTTCATACTCACAATTAAAAAATTACATGTTTTATTTATATAAAAACTATGAATTTTCTTAATTTTTTTACCGCCAAATTTAAGTATTTGAGGATCACTCCAAGCATTATTATATTTTATTGAATAAAAGAAACCTTTAAATTTATTTCGTTTTTTAACAGTTAATTTATTGTTAATCAAATACATAATTTGATTTGTTTGATTTATACCTATAACATTATTAGACAAATATTTCTCATAACATTCGTCAGAAAACCTATCAAGTATTTTTTTATCGAACCAATACTTATTTTTTGATAATAAGCCTCCGTAAGCTCCTGTTTCTAAATTAAAATTTCTTATAAAGAAACTTTTATCATTATTTTCTGATATTACAGGTATAATATCTTCCCTAAGATCATTAAATAACCTATAATCTTTTACCTCAATCTTAAACTTTTGAGAGTAAACATTAGCATTAGTGACAATTAAGAATATTAAATAAATAAAAACTTTAAGCATCTTCTATTTAAAATCATAAATTAGATTTTCATAATTACAATCATATAATTGTAATTATGAAAATAATAGAGTCAAAACTATTTTTTGATTAATTTATAACTATGCCTGCCATATTTATTACCATTAATTTCCAATAAGTAAAAACCATTACTTACGGAGTTAATAGAATTAGACAAGTTTATTGAATAAGAATAATTTCCTGCATCTATTTGCTTATTCTCTGAATAGATAATTCTTCCACCTAAATCTCTTAAAATAATATCAATTGTTTCAGAATCTGGGAATGTAAAATCCAGATTTAAAGCATCATTAAATGGATTAGGATATACATCGATAGCTACAATAGTTTCCTCACTGTCAATTTGCACATCTTGAGCTGCCTGCCTCGAACTTGCTGAGAAACTTTCAACAGCCTGGATAATAAGACCATTGATATATGCATATGAAGAATTATCTCCAAGTGAAATATCTATAATTATTTCTCCATTATCATCTGGTGTTACACCATTAATAGCAGCTGTATTTTCCATATTGTAAGAAGCGTTTAATGAAACTGACTCTCCATCTATGGTATAAATACTGGTTCTATCACCTCCGCCATCTCTACTGGCAAAAAACACAAGATTATACTTGAAGAAACTACTTAATCCTGAAAGGGTCAATTGCCCTGTATTTCCAAAATCTAACCAGTAAGAACTGCTCATTACATTATCCGGAACTATACCTGAGTTGTCACCTGTGCTCATTCCGTAAGGATTCACTCCATCAAAATTACTTGTGATTTCTAAATTAATTCCTGTAGCATTTCCTTCATCATTATAAAGATCAGTATAATAATCACCTAATTGAGGGACAGAACTAGTATTATTCCATGGGGCTCCTTCCGGATTGATCTCATTGAAATTTACATATACAGCAAAAACTAATGTCCTTCCTTCAGATATATTACTGAAATCAGATTCTCCAACAGCATTAATTGCTCTAACCTGGTAATAATAAACAGAACCTGTACTTAATAAGGAATCTGTAAAGCTGATTGTATCACTTCCGACAGTAGATATCTTAGTATAAGTACCATCAATAGTACTGGATCTCCAAACTTCAAATCCGGTTTCATTATCGGAATTATCTACCCAATTGAGCTGAATTGCTGATCTGGACAAAGTACTTGTTGTCAATCCGGATGGACTGAAAGGTAATCCATTATCTTCATAAGCTTGTATAACCATCGCATTAAGATAGGCATAAGTAGATGTAGAAGCTTTTTGAATAGTAACAACCAATTCTCCCAGAGAGTCAGGAGATACTCCATTTATCTGAACAGTTTCAGAGCTGTTGTACGAACTGTTAAGTGATACGATTTCATCTCCAACAGAATATTCTGTTGTACGATCTCCTCCTCCATCTCGGCTGCCAAAAAATATCAGGTTGTATTTGTTTGAATCAGATAATCCTGCAATACGGATTCTTCTTGCATCTCCACTACTTTCCCAATATGAAGTAGTCATTACTTCGTTTGGATATATCCCCGAATCATCACTTACTCCAAGTTCATTCCAACCAGCCCAGGTATCCAGCAATTCCAGAGAAATGCCTGTTTCAATGCCCACATCATCTAAAAGATTTGTGATTGTTAAACCTGATGAAGGAAAAGCAGATGTGTTATTCCATGGGGATGAACCAACTATGGAACCTTCAGTAAAGTTAACATATACTGATGTCATGTCTCCTTTTGTAACCACTATAGAAACTATAAGTTCCTGAACGCCTCCATTTTGATCTTCAGCCAATATTGTAACAGAATAATCTCCTTCATCGCTTTCTTGTGGCGAAAGTGATAGTGTTCCATTGCCATTGCCTAAGTCCTCAAATTCGGCAAAATCTGGTAAATCGGGCATTGATAGTGTAATTGTATCACTAACATCTTCATCAGTAGCTGTAAAAAATACCTGAGAAGAATCACCAGCCTTTACTGAAATTATTCCTGGATCAGTAATTTCAGGAGGAGCATTTAAGGTCATTATTGATATCACATTGCTATAATCGGAATAACCATATTGATTAAAAGCACGCACTTTATAATAGTACCAGGTACTTCCAAGGACTGAAGTATCTTCATAAGAAGTAGTTTCTGGAGTTGTGCCACCAGTGTTTAAAAGTTCGTAGGAACTGGTATCTGATGTTGAACGCCATACTTCATATCCATTTTCGTTATATGCAATATCTGACCATGAAAGTGTTATTTCCGGGCCTTCTGAGGCTGTTGCAGAAAGCTCCTGAGCTGCTGCTGGAATAGTTCCATCATCAAGGTAAGCCCTTAATACGAAAGCGTTTATATAAACATAGGAAGAACCACTTCCTCTTGAAACTTCCACTTCAATTTCTCCATTAGCATCAGGAGAAAGTGCCGAAATAGAAACTGTATTTGTGCTGTTTTGAGAGGCATTTAAAGTTACAGTTTGTCCACCAGCTGTAAAATCTGTATTTCGATTGGTTTGTGATGTCTCATCTCTGCTTCCAAAGAATATTACCTCATATGAATAGTTATCAGATAATCCGTACAAGGTTATTGTTTCTGATGTTCTGTTTGACCAATATGATGTTCGCATCACATTTGTGGGGTACACTCCTGTTGCAGATGTAGCTCCAAGTGTATTATAACCAAAATCGGAAGTTCGTATACCTATTGAAGTTTCATTTCCATCTACGTCCAAAAATGGTCCAAATTCGTCACCATCTGCAGCATCTTTGTGGGTGTTATTCCAAGGAGAATCCGCATCAAAATCTTCTCCATTTAGATTAACGAACACTTCAAAACCTGTTGAGGCTTCCGAGACTTCCAACACGAATGATTCCGAAACTATTGCACCTTCAGGATCTTCCACAAAAACTTCTATTGGATATGTACCTCCATCCAAAAGACCAGGGCTAAATTTTAATATTGCCGTACCATCCAATCCTGGTTCCAAGATTCCAAATGAGGGAAGTTCCGGTACAACAGACCATTCCAAATCAGTCACACCATTTTCATCGAAAGCAGATAATAAAATCTCTATAGAATCCTCTTCCTGTATTGAAATGTTTTCTATTGGTGATAATACTGGCAGATAATTCTCACCTACTATTAGATCAAATGTAGATGTAGATAGACCACCAAAAGTATCGGCTAGTGAAATTGTTATGGTATATGTTCCTGTATCTGCAACAACAGGGGTGAACAATAATAAAGCTGAACCATCTTCATAATCTGTTAGTTCACCAAAAGAAGGTAATCCTTCCTCAGAATAGCTTAATTGATTTCCATCTGCATCCTCTCCAAACAGATTAATATATAACTCGCTATCATATCTCATAACCTGATTTCCAATAGCTGAAAGCTCAGGTGCGTTGTTCAGAGTTTTTGCAAAAACTGCCAGGGAAGAAGTATCTTCACCTACATTAAAGGCATTTACTTTATAATAATAAGTTACATTCGCATATAGACCCTCGTCTGTATAAGTTGTTATGTTTTCTTCTAATGTTGTTAGTAAATTAAATTTACTATTATTAGTTGAACGATATACATTGAACCCCTTTTCATCATCACTTTCATCATTCCAGCTTAAAGTAATTTTAGTGGATGAAATTGCATTTGCAACTAAATTAGAGGGATTAACCGGATCAGGTGGTAATGGTTGGGTAGTGGTAAATGGTCTCAAGCCATTATTCACAGCTTCTATTATTTTTTGAATTTCTTCTATACTTAATGCTTTTCTATAAACTTGAAAATCATCCAATAATCCATAGTAAGGACTACCATTATCCCCAAAAGCATTACTACTTCCATTTGTTGCTCCTAAACCAGCACTATTACTATGCGCACTAACATCTGAATAACCCGTATTTGGATCGACATCTTTCTCTTCTCCATTCAGATAAAGACTTAGCCTGCCATTGTTAAAAACAGTAGTTACATGTACCCATTCACCTTCTGATACTGAATAGGAAATAGTTTTTTGCTGGCTATTATCTCGTACAGCAACTTCAATATTATTATTTTCCAGACGAATTGCCATTCCATTGGTAGTTCCACCTTCATCATAAATCATTCTTTTTCCTTCAATGGAAAAAGGTTTTATCCAGAAAGCTACTGTTCTTTCGGTAAATTCATCATGAAATTCGCCAGATCCACTACCTAAAGAAAGCATATCATCTAAACCGTCCAGACTTAAAGATGCTATCCCTTCTTTAACGTCAACAGAATCAAAAGCCGGAGATCCTGATGGAGTAGTAATTAAACCATTATCAATTTCATTCAAAAAATCATTTTCGAATCTCAAATACATTTTTGCTGTAGGTAAAAATGCTTGAAAATCAGATTCGCCATAATTACCCAATGATTGAACTTTATAATAATAAGTTGTAGACGCATCAAGTCCTGTATCATTGAAACTCGTAACATTAGATCCAACAATTCCTGCTGATTCGAAAGGTCCATCCTGAGATGTGGCTCTAAATACCTGAAAACTGGTTTCATTATTACTGTTATCATCCCATGTAACTAATATTTCCTCGTAGGAAATCGTAGTTGCTACAACATTTGTCGGCATTTCAGGAGTAGCCTCAGGAAAGGTATAGTCACTTCTAAACATTCCTATAGGAATAAGTTCTCTTTCTACTCCATGAGCAGTATTGCTCCAGTAAATCTCTAATCCTTTTCCACTTCCTCCTCCTTGAAAATAAGTAACTACAATAGGATAAACCCCTGCCTTTGAAAAACTATAGGTCCCTTCTCGGGATCTCATGCTATGTGTGCCATCATTAGTTACTACCAGATTTGCTTCATCATAGGTTCCAATATACAGTTTACTTCCATCATCAGAGCGTGTTTCAAATGTATAATTACCTGCCACAGGAATGTAAATAAATCCTTCCCACATAAGAGCAAATTCGGCATCCCTTTCTCTGATACTTATATCAATACTTGAAAATATACCAGTCGTTTTTGGTGTAAGTGTGTCAAAATCTGGTAGTTGACTCCAGGTTCCTTCATAATATTTGTAATTAAATTCAGCTTCTACTGCAGCAATTGTAATTCTATTACTTGGTGGAGAAGTGTTTCCTGTTGCATCTCTGGCAACAACTGAAAAATTATAAGATTTACCTTCAACCAGATTGTAAATAGTTACATTATTTTCGCTTGTAACAATAGCCCTCTGGCCATTTTGGTAAACATCATATTTAGAAACCCCCACATTATCTACCGATTCAGTCCATGATAAAGAAACTTCAGTAGAGCTAACGGAGGTAGCATATAAATTTAGGGGAGCGGAGGGAGATTCACTATCTACTTGAGTTTGAGTTGCTACTTCACTAGAAACAGGACCAGCACCATTTTCATTCACTGGTCTCAAAATGTAAAAATATTCGGTATTTGGTAAGAGATTAGAATCTAGATATGAAAACACATCAGCTTCAGTAATATGTACCAATGAAAATCCTGTGCCCGATTCTAAACTTCTATAAATTTCAAAACCAGTCTCGTTATAACTAGCATTTGGATTATCACTCCAATCTAATTGTATTGTTGTTTTTGAAGGAGCATAAGCAACCAAACCATTGATTGCATCAGGTGCATTCACTCCAGATGCATTAACGACCTTAAATGGATCTGAAAAATTACTTGAACAACCAAATTTCTCAGTTACGCTTGCAATATACTCTGCAGGTTCTGAAACTTCTAATGTACTAGATATCCCCAAAACAGTATTTTCGCCAACTTTTCTCCATTCATAAGATTCATACCCCTCTGGTAGCTCAAGTATAACACTGGTGTTACCATTAGGAGAAGGTATAACATGGCTCATACTTTCCGCTACAACTATAGGAGGTGTTACAGTTGTAGCTTTCTCTCCTACTACCATGGGCTCTGGAGACCAATAAGACCATTCATTTCCTCTTTTAACACGAACATCATATACTCCATACTCCGTTACTTGTACTGTGTTATTTACAGCTCCAGATATAATAACCCCATCTTTTCTCCATTCATATCCATCAAACCCTGGTGTTACTCCTATTGTAATATTTACAGGATCTCCCGGACAAAATTCATGTTGTTCATACAAAACCCATGGATTTACTTTGTTAGAAGCAATCATAAAAGGAAAGAACTCATCCTCAGCATATACAGTAGACATTATACTATGTCCCTTTCCTAAATAAAGAGTATAGTTTATATTTCCTCCTGCGTCTTCAACCTGAGATATTAAGGCTTCAGTTTGATAGGGATATGGACCCTTATCTTTTTCCCCTTGAAATACCCACATAGGTATAAACTTATAATCGTCAATACTGCTTGCTGTTCCAGGAGATATACCGCTTATAGGTAATGCTGATGAAAAAACTGTTGGGTGTGCAGCAATAAAATCCCAAACAGAAACAGCTCCTCCAGATCTGCCATTTAAGGAAACCCTGTTTATATCAAGATTAAGTTCCTCATCAAAGATGGTAATGAGTTCAGAAATTGCTTGAAAAATTTGTGGAGAATATTTTGAATTAGTTGCTTGTGGAGAAACAACAAATCCATCAAATGTCCCATTATTTATTGCTTTTTCAAATGCATCTGCCCCTGCATTATTGAGATGCCGATCATTCAAATAAATAGTTCCATTGGAAAAACCATACCCATGTAAAATCACTATCATAGGGTATTCTTCTGATCTGGATGGATCATAATTATTCGGAAAGCGTAATCTAAAAGGTAAGCCCTTATAAATATATGATTTCCAACTATCTGAATCCCAACTTACTTCAGGAGTAATTACCCATTTACCCACTTCTCCATAAGAGGGTTGTGTTGGAGGAGTTAATGTGTCATATTCTACAATAGGATCATTGGGATCTAAGACTTGTGAAAACGAAATATTATATCCGATTAAGATAAAAAATGGTATACAGAAAAAGGCATATATGTTTTTCATTATAAATATGAAAAAGTTGAATGAAATATATTCGCTGTAATTCTTATAAAAAATTGTATCATTCGTCTTTTTTTGACAAATTGATATTTTGAGTCTATAAAAAATTAAAACTTAATCTTTCCTAAAAAGATCGAGCATAATTTATAACTAGATAATATAGTGATTGGAGTCATTCTTTGTGTATGTAGACATGTAAATATATAAATCTGTTATATAACACAGAAAATAAATTAAAAACGCTGACCTTATATTAACAATAATTAAGATAACTTACACAATTTTAAAGATGAATAAAACGATTATCACTTAACATAAATTAAATTATGTGTGTTTTTGAAATCTCCTGAACTGGCCTTACATTAAACTGTAAGCCCATGAAAAACAAAGAAATTTCTACACAAGAAAAAACTGTCCCACAGCATATGCAGTTTTATTCTTAACAATTCCATCTGAAATAGCCAGATTGATTTGGTATAATTTCTTGGCTATTTCCTTATAACTCATATTGTTGAAAATTTTTTGGATTTGGGAATTAGTCAACCCAAGAGATTTAAACTTATCGTATAAATCCATTTTTCCTTCATGTAAGTGTTGTTCTGGATGAACAATCTTCGCTATGTTTACTTTGTTTTGAACTTTTGTATCTTGTTTTTCAAATTCATTTAGTTTATTCTTCTTATTAAATTTTACAGTAAAATATATATCTGTAATCCGCCTTCCTTGCTTGATTGTATCATATGTAAATGAAACATCTGCTAAAGCCACTTCTTTTTCAGCTACATCTAATACATATTTTCTAAAAGCTGAAAATTTATGGTATTGATCTGCAACACCTAATCTATCTTTTAAAGTATCTAAAGGGATAGTAAATGTACCTAAATTACGCTTGCTACAAACAATTTGGTAAATACGTTTAGAGAATTTGCTTCTCATTCTTAGAATATGCCTTAAATTCAGAATAGTAAAATTTCTCTTAAGATCAAATAAATAAGGACGTATATCTGGCGAAAGTCTAATCAATAAAAGACCTTTTCCTCTTTCGTATTTTACTCTACTAAACAACCAAATTTGATCATAAGACCCATCATTATATACTTGTTCAAGGCTTCTGCTGCCTAACTCTTTAGTAGCCTCCCTCAGCCTTTTATAATTAACAGGGGCATTTGTGTATTTCTCAAGCTCTTTTACCATTACGGTATATACTTTATCTGTCGGATCAGTACTTTTTATTTTACCAATAAGGATAAAAAGTATATCCATTTGAGTTGTAGTCAAATCATGTTTGGCATTACTAATACTGTTATGCTGGATTATAGTTTCCTTTAAGTGTTCCATTATGTTACTTATTTTAAAGAAATTGCTTACAAATTCTATCCTTGCAAACATTTTCTATCTTATAACTGACAATATCTATTCTTTAGACTTACATTTTCTACCCTTTCGCTTACAATATCTATTCTTTTGATAGTATAATTAACTGATTTGCAGTGCATTAATGGAACTATAATATTTAAATATATAATAAATACTCTAAAAAGAGAAGTGATTTTTGCAACAAAAGTTAATAGTATTTCTTAGTAAACTTATATTTTCTATCCTTATTAAAGGATGAAAAGTAATTACTTATTTGTTGTATCACCTTACAATTTCTATCCTTTAAGATTATACACTTATCAATAAGTAGCCTTTGCAGTCAATCTTATCAGATATAAGAGCTCATTATTACTTACAATTTCTATCCTTTATTAATTTTCTATCACTTGCTTGACAACTGACATATTCTATCCTTATTTAATAGTTTTTTTTGAGGTACTCACTTACAAATTCTATCCTAAAATGAACTTTAAATTATATCTATATCTCAAATTGCAATAAAGAGAGAATTCTATCAAATACAACTTAGTCAATACTTAATATTAAGTATTGACTAAATATCAATATGATTTATTATACTTTTTATTTTAAATATAATTTACTTAATAATATAATATTTTTTTGTTAGTAGTAATAGGTAAATATTATTTTTTTACTACTTATAGTATTTAATGATCGAAAACAAAGATTGCCTATCTAAATGTATTTACTTGTGCTTACCTGTTCTATAGAAACAGTAAAATTTTATGGATAATAAACTTCATTTCTAATATTGCTTATTCGGAGGTAATAGCAACTAAAATATATATAAAAATTGTTCTTGTAGTATCTGAGTGCACTTTCTTTAATATAAAATATATTTAGAATATATCTTGAATAGCAACTATAATTTGGTGGTATTTTTCAGCTTATTTTCATTCCAAAATATAGAAGAAATTATAGAAATAATATATTGAAAATATGCACTGTAAACATTTGAAGCTATGATTTTATCAGAAAAATATAATTTTCTATAATCAAAAATATATACAGGATTATTACCTATTAAAAACTTGTTTGATGTAGGTAGAAATATTCTAAAAGGTCTTTATATCTACCTATTGCTTGCTCCAAAATATATTAAAATTATATACCACAAACCTAAAGGGAGAGATGTCTGTATAGAAAAAATATACGCTAAAATTAGGTTGGTGAACATTTACTGTAGAGAGGGATCAAATGATTTTCATTTATTGGATTTTGTATAGCTAATCATATTTACTATTTGGTAATGATCAGTCAAATAAACTTTCAAAAAGTAAAGCTATATTCATGAATGTGATTGTATTCAAACTGATTTTGAACACAGTAAAACCGTTAGTGGTTATAATTTATTTTTTGTATAAGTAATGCTGTTTTATAAACCTTCCTATTGTTGCATTCCTCCGTTTCAGCTGTCAATTTTTCGTTATTAAAAACTAAGTTGCACAGTTTTTATCCTTTTTCTCCCTTTAGGGCAAGGTAGTTTTTTAGGCTAAAAAACACATCTTGCAATAACACCTGCGGTGTAAAATATCCACTATTCTTAACATTATTACTATTTATAAAATACATTTGATGATTGAAACATCAATTATAAAAAGTAAAACATAAAATTTATATTTTGCTTTTTATGCTCTGTTGATAATTGCCTAAGGAAAATAAAATTTGGATGGTTTGAATAGCAAAAAAATCGTTGAAATTTACCATTAAACTACCAAAATCTAACTTTGATTAAGATTTGAAAAATGGTCGATTAAAGAAATATATGCTGGTTTTTAGGGGTGTTGATTTGGCAAACCTTCTGATTTAACATAATAAGGAATTATGAGACACTTTGTGGTATGTGAGCAACTACAATTTGGACATATAGATCGTTGTATTTTTTTTTATTACTGCTATGCGTAAAGTAGAGTCTGATAGCTCTAATTTTCTATGAAAATAGTAAATAGAACTATCAGTGCCCCTTCATCAAACCGTGCTTGAAGTTTTCCCTCACACGGCTATTCGGCTTTCAAGAGTGTCTTCATGCGCGCATATTTATCCAAATCCAGCAAGCCATAAAAATTTACCAGATTTTCATACGGTCGCTGGCGTAGATTCTTATGTGTGTTCCGACCTTTTCCCTTCATCCATTTGTACAGCTTGTAAGACAGGTACTCTTTGATCACTCGCTAAAATCGGCTTCCCATAGTGGTTCTATTGTCATTTTCACCGCCATTTGAACTACTCGATCTCTAATCGTAGGAATACCTAATGTCCGATATTCTCCTCTGGTTTCTTTGGGTTGACTCTTCTTTGGATCTAAAGCTTTGCCCATCTACATTTATTTTTTTTGAATAGTTAGGTTTCACTCAATGGTAGGCTGTAACTAGAAAATAATCTTGATAAATTTTATCATAAAGACTATATCCATTGAAGCCTTTTTCTCTCTTGGCTCGAACATATAGCTTCCTTTGGAAAACACGAACTCTCCCCTCTTTTTCTGAGGGACGTGCTAATAGACTTTCATCAATACATGTCGTTCTGTTTTCCATTATAAGCTTTGCTAAAGTAGAACCCCTTCCCTAATCTGAGTTATGTTGTCTCAAACATCAATGGTACTATGGGCTCCTCCGACTTCTTCTATTCCTATCCGAAACTTCGTAATACTTATATCCGGATATTTAAGGTAGCCAACCTTGGGATAAGAAGACCTCCTACGTTCAATACAACTCCATCTATAATCACCCCAAGTCTGCAGGTTAGCTCTCTCAAAGCTATTACACGTTCACGCTTTAGCATTACGGCTTGATTATTTGAACTTTGAAGCTTCAGCGAGCAATTCACATTACTAACTGTCCAAAATTCTTCAGTGTGAACAGACAATTGCGCTGATAGGATTTTTACCTATTGGATTTGTACCACTTCGTGGCACACTGACGACTAGCTAAAAAAGTGAAGTATTATTTTTTCATTATTCACCAAACAATTTTATGTATTGAATTACTCAGGGATAAATAGTTTTCTTTAATATGTATCAAAAAACTCCTCAAAGAGAATAAACTAAGCTCTCACTCCTCCCCTTTCTCAATCCTTTTTTGGGCTTCTGTTAAATCTTCTTCAGGAGGTAAATCTTCCGGTTTTATATTGTTAAACTTTAGTGTTTCTCTTACACTGGCATTGGCTGTTTCATGTTCTTGCTTAATACTTTCTTCATCATTCAATTGCTTCTCTTTGGCATTTAATTCTGTAATAGAAGCGGCAAATGCTTTAGCATTGAGAGATATTTTAGGCAAAAAATCTTCTGTTTCTCGATCAGCAGGAATGTTGAGTTTCGCTTTTAGCTCTTCTTCTGACATTTTAAAAAGTTGTAGGTCGCCAGCCTGAAGAATATTTTGAAAATTAGCCTCTTTAAGACCTTTTTCGTAAACAACCGACCTTAGCAGCTCTCTACTCTCTTCTAATTCTTTTTTAGCCTTAATTCGCTCGGTAATTTTAATTCTTTCTTCTAATAACTCCTGCTTTCGAGTTTGCAATGCGAAATAACTTTGGGCAAATGCAATCTCTTCTTTCCTTGAATCTCCGTTTTGGGCAATTAAATAACAAGCATAACGAGTGAGTAAAAAATCTTTGATCTCTCTTTGAGCCCCTTTACCTGTTTCTATCATTTTACCGGCGCCGGTAAAATGATCCTCCACAGTTATACCTGCGTTTTCACAAGATGTAATAGCTTTCGATATAGCATTTTCAAACCTTTGCCATTTTGTATAGCCTAATAAAATTTGTAAGGTTCTAGCAGACCAACATTCTGTACCTTCAATGTTAAGTGCCGCTTCTTCAAACTCTTGTCGTAATGCTGCTATTCTAAATTTATTCATCCTATAAAATTTTTAAGTATTACTCCTACCCTATCCTTTAAACTTTTTAATCTCTCCTATTCTCTTTTGAGTTTGTGCTTTTAATAGTTTTATGGCATCATCAAGCGCTTGTTTTTGGCTATACTGATAATCTCCTGTACTCTTAATTGTATGTACAATGTCTTTTAGTTCTTCAAGGTTTTCTGGCTTTATAATAAAAGTGTGCCTCACCCACTCTTTATCTTTCTTACCCCTCTCTCTTCTCTCACTTTCAAAAGTTTCTTCTTGTGCAGATTCTTGAGGTTTAGTCTCTACTACCTCTTCTTTTTTTCTAACTGAAGGCTCCTCAAAAGCATCGAGATAATCTATATCAGAGACCCTTTTGGTCTCTTTAACTTTTCGGCTCTGATCAAAAATATTTATGTCTTTGCGTTTAGCCATAATTTTAAGCTTTTAGAATTTCATTAGTAAGTTTTTCATAATCGCTAGCTCCATTGCTTTCTGGTGCATATAAGAAAACATCTTGTCGAAGACTTGGAGACTCTTCCAATGCGACATTTTTCCTAATATAAGTCTGCAACAGCAAACCTGGAAAATTTGCAGCTAATGTATCTGCCATGTTTCTACTGATATATTTTCTTGGGTTGTGTTGAGTAAAGAAAATACCTTTCATATTTAATTTTGGATTCGCACGTTTTTGCACTCGGCTTACAACATCAACTACTGCTTCTAATCCAGTTAAAGAAAACTCTTGTGAGTTCATCGGTACAAATACTTCTCTACATGCAACAAGGGCATTAAGAGTGATCAATCCCAATGCGGGAGGTGTATCAAATATGATGAAATCAAGTTGATCTGGATAAGCTTTTTCTATGTCTTCTAATAGATCAGTTAAGATGTATTGGCTATCAGCATCTGCTGCAAATTGCCTTTCAAAATTCGCAAATTTTGAGCTACACGGTATTAGTAGCAAATTTTCTTTTACTTGGAACAAGACATCTTCTAAAGAACACTCTTTCATCAAAATTGTGAAAATGGTATCTGATGGCATTTCGGTCATAAAAGATTGTGTTAGGTTGCCTTGCGGATCAAGGTCTATTAGAAGGACTCTATAACCTTTACTTGCTAATGCAGCACCTATATTCAAAACACTGGTTGTCTTTCCTACTCCTCCTTTTTGATTTGTAAAGGTAATGTATCTGGCCATGTATGTATTTATCTTACTATGTTTAACAATATGCTATATTGTAAGCAAATGTAATACATCGTATAATTAAATATAACTAACTAACAAATATTCTTTTAAAGAAAACTATAAATAGTTGATTACCATAATTTTAAATAAATTTTAATACAATGTATGATGGTATCACACATCAAATGTTATATGACAATGTATTACATTGTATAAGTATTCATGTGCTCTAATGTAAGACATGCCAATAACAGACAATGTAATACACTGTATCAAGAATTTAGAATATTGATTTTTGTTTGGCAAGAATTACATAATCTTCGTCACTATTAAGGTCTTTTTTAATCTGAAAACCCTTATTGTTCAATACCCATTTTTCAAAGTCGTTTTCATCTCGTGGTAATAAAAAACCACCAAAAAAAACTTTGTATAGATCATGTTCTTTGTCGAGCCTTCCTTTTTTTATAAGAATACGGCTCATGCCAATGTTAGATTTAACTTGCTTCTCAAAAGCTTCAATTTGGGTATTATTAGCCGATTTAATAGCTTTTTCTTCCTGAAAATGTATATATTCTTCGTATTCCTCTTTTAGAGCTTTAATCAGCTTTTTATCATTACTTTTATTGTTTCGCTTAGTAGATTGTTCAACCTCTTTTTTCTTTTGAGTTTCAACTGCCTGTTTTTGGTACTTTGAGCTAACCTGAGCTTCAGTACTAATAAGCTTTGCCAGATATGCACCAGTATTTTTAACTTTTCCAGCTTCAAACTTTCGCTGTGTTTCTTGTATTAACTCTCTGAGGTATACAGGGTCTTTTTTCTGCTGATCTACAATCAATTTAGCATCTTCGCCACTAATACCCATTTGCATTAACTCCTCCTTTATTAAATCAGGATCTTGAGTAGATTGAGTAGGGGAGAGGATAGGTATAATTTCATTGAGATTACTACGCTGTTGAATAATCGTAAATTTTACTTCAACCACTTTTCTACCAAGTTTAATCTCTTGGAACTGAAAAGTGATGTCACAATTTTTTGTAAGCTCTTTCTGTGCTTGTTCAATTACACGTCTTTTAAAAAGATTATAGTTGCTATAATTATCTGCAATATTGAGTATTTCTTTTAGCTCATCTACTTTAAAAGTTCTGTTTCCGATTTTTTCATACTGCTTTAAAAGTTCATAAATTCTGATGGAATGGAAGCTTCTTAGCGAAAGTACATTTCGAATATCATAAGAGGTAAAACGACTTTTTAATTGTAATAGATAAGGTTTGAGAGAAGGATCGAACCTTAAGTCTACGTAGCCTTGACCAGGATAATATAAGGCACTACTTAGAAAAGTAACTTGCAAATGAGTACCATTTTCTTGCGGTATTTCCAACACACGCTTCATCAACTGTTTGGAATATTCTTTAGCCCTAGAATATAAATTTTGAGAGTTCTTTTTTTTGCCAGTACTCTCTATAAAGTCTTTAATTTGCACTCGATACGTCTTAAAATCCTCATCATCTTTGCTAACCTGAGAAACCATAAGTAAGATCAAACGCATTTCAGACACAGAAAGACTGTATCTTGAGTTAATTAGATCATTGCTTTTAACAATAAGAGAGTTCTTTTTAATTGACATATCTTCTAATTAAAATTAATTACTGCTAAAGGTAGGCATAAAGCTACAATTATTAAAGTATGTAGCAAATAGTTTTAAAGCTACTAGTAGGTTAATGATGATCACACCCAAAGTGTAGCAATTGCTTTAAAAGAGAGTTCCGAGCTGAATAAACATCCAAGTTGTAGCTTTAGGAGAGTATTTGACTGTCAATCCATTATAAAAAGTAGCAAAAAACTTATAAGAAGATGACTTCAATATTATTCTTTACACCCAAAGTGTAGCATTAACAACGAAAAAGGACTCCTCAAGTGGAAATACACCCAAAGTGTAGCATTAAAAGATGACGCGATGAAGGAATACTCCCAAGTTGTAGCTTTACCTTCAGCATAAAAGCCCTCAGTAAATATCAAAAGGTTATTTTTGGACCTTACACCCATATTGTAGCTATACACTCAAAGCGAAGCATTTAACATCCAATTTGCAGCATTTTACATCCAATTTGTAGTTTTCCACTCCCATATTGTAGCATTTAACATCCAAATAGTAGCTTTAGTAAAGCTTTATTAATTGATTATCAATAAGTTATGAAGTTCTAAAACAACATAAGGTATTAAAAAGGTATAAAAAGATAAAAACAACTAGTAGTAGAAATAGCATATCATTAATAATATGAATACCAAAAGTAAACTTTTAGCCATATTTGAGGTTATAAATATAAATGTAAGTATTTAACTTTTTTTAATATAAAATCATAAAGTATACTATCATATATACATATAATTGATAGTATCATATTTATTGTATACTATTATTGATGTAATATTTTTAGATAAAA